>DAONCJ010000122.1:0-8894 GCA_035401985.1 Burkholderiaceae bacterium
TCGGACAGGTCCAGCACGGTCATGCTGGCGATCGCGTCGAGGATCTCGTCTTTGCTGAGTGCCATTTAAAACTCCAATCGATCGTTGATGTGTTGCGTGATTCTGGGGGTGCGGCGGGGCCTCAGGCGGCTTCCGCCTTCTGCTTCTGCTCGTTGACTGCCTGCTCGTGGGAAGCGGGCGTATCGGCCGGACGGGGCGGTTCGCCCTTGGCCGTCTGACCCTTGAGGGGCTTCTTCATGGATGCCTCCGCTGCGGTGAATCGCGGTGTGTCACAGCGACAACCGTCCGATTCAGCGTATACCGCGGGAGCGGATCGCAATGTTCGCTGACGCACACACCGTCAGTGCTGCGGGGCGCCCGCAGCACTGACCGGTGCATGCGGGCCGCGGCGCTTCAGTCGGCGTAAGACGGATCCAGCTTGTCCAGCTTGCGCAGCAGCGACGGCCATTCCCGCTTGCCCAGCTTCAGCCCGCTGATCGCCTCGTGCGTGAACTTGACGGCCTCGGGCGAGGGCATCTGCAGTTCGGTGTTGCACGACAGCGCCATCACCTGGAGCTGGCAGGCGCGCTCGAGGCGCCACATGTTGTTGAAGCACTCGGGAATGGTCGGGCCGACCGTCAGCAGGCCGTGATTGCGCAGGACCATCGCCTCGCGCATGCCCAGCGAGGCGACCAGCCGCTCCTGCTCGTCCATGCGGATCGCGACGCCTTCGAAGTCGTGATAGGCGATGTCGAGGAAGCGCATCGCCGACTGGGCGATCGGCAGAAGGCCGGTCTTCATCGCCGACACCGTCATGCCCGGCAGCGTATGGGTGTGGATGATGCAGCCAACGTCGTGGCGGGCCTTGTGGATCGCGCTGTGGATCACGTAGCCGGCCTTGTTGATGCCGTAGTCGGTCGCGTTGAACAGGATCTTTCCGGTGACATCGATCTTGATCATGCTCGATGCGGTCATCTCCTCGTAGAGCAGGCCGTACGGGTTGATCAGGAACTCGTCGTGCGTGCCGGGCACACGCATCGAGATGTGGTTGGCGATCATCTCGGTCATGCCGTAATACGCCATCAGCCGATAGCAGGCGGCCAGATCGACGCGGCATTGCCATTCTTCGGCGCTGACCTGGTCGCGCACGGACTTCACGAGATGGAGGGCGGGGGCGTTCATGAGCGGGCCTGCCTTTCGGGAGACGAGGGGTTCGGAGTTGGGGGGCAACCCCCAGCATACCGAATGCCGCCTGCTCGCGTGCGGCCCGAATTCCGGTCTCTGCGCAGCCGGACCGTTGAAACAAGACGCACGGGGCCCGGTTCAGGCGGGTAGCGCCAGCAGCCGTGCGCGCCGTTGAAGCATCGGCGCCCACGCGGCGGAGTCGATCAGGTGCTCCGGCGGCTGCCCTTGCAGCAGGACCGCTTCGAGCGCACGCACGACGCTGGCGCCGTTGTACGCGGCGGCGTCGCTGGTGTGTCCGGCCAGATGCGGGGTCACGACCAGATTGGGCAGCGCGGGGGGCAGATCGCCCTGCTGGCCCTGCCGGTCGGCGATCACGTCCAGCGCGGCGCCAGCCAGACGGCCGGCCCGCAGCGCCTCGATCAGCGCCGTCTCGTCGATCACCTCGCCACGCGAGGCGTTGACCAGAAACGCGCTGCGCTTCATGGCCGCAATGGCCTGCCGATCGACCATGCCGCGCGTCTGCCCGGTCAGCGGCACACAGGGCACGAGCACATCGGCCTGGCTCACGCAGGTCTGCCAGTCGACCGCCTGAACATAGGGCGGCAATTTGCCAGGGGTCCGCACGAACGCCATCACCCGCGCGCCAAAACCGAAGTGCAGCATGCGCGCGAGCGCACTGCCGATCGCGCCGCAGCCGATAAGGCCGATCTGGCGCGCGCTGAGATCGTGCGCGCGGCCCGAGAAGGCAGTGCGAGTCGCGGCCCAGCCGCGCTCGCGCATCGATTCGGCGATCTGCGGCAGGCTGTGGGCCAGCGCCAGCATCTGGGCGACGCACCACTCCGCGACGCTTGTCGCGTTGCCGCCGGGCACATTGCTCACCGTCACCTGATGGCGGGCGCACTGCGCCATCGGAATCACATCGAGTCCGACGCCGTGGCGCGCGACGTGCAGCAGGCTCGGTGCCCGCTCGCAGATGTCTTCGGGCAGGTCGTCGCGGACGACGATCGCGTGCGGATCGAAGCGGCTGGCGGCCAGACCGATGCTGACCGGATCATGGCCTGGCGAATTGAGGATCTCGAAGCGTTCGGCCAGCGCGCGCTCGACCGGTTCGGTCAGCCGCTTGGTGATCAGCACCCGGGCACGGATTGCGCGGTCCATCATTCGGCCTGTACGCCCGTCTCGTGGATCACCGCGCGCCACTTGTCGATCTCTGCCTTGACGAAGGCGGCGAATCGCTCGGGTGTGCCGCCCATGGGATCGGCGCCGTTGCTGATCAGCTTGGCCTGCAGGGCCGGATCGCGGAAGGCCTCGTTGACGGCGCCATTGATGGCCTCGACGACCCCGGCGGGCGTGCCCTTCGGGGCGAACAGCCCGAACCACGAACCGGAGTCGAAGCTCGCCAGACCCTTTTCCTTGAGCGTCGGAATGTCGGGCAGCGCGCGCGAGCGCTCGTCGCCGGTCAGCGCGAGCGCGCGCACCGTGCCGGCACGGATCTGGCCGATCACCGAGGGCGCGGTGGCGAACATGAACTGGATGCGCCCGCTGACCAGATCGCGCAGCGCCTCGGCGCCGCGATAAGGCACGTGCTGCGGCCTGGTGCCCGTGCGCAGGCCGAACAGCGCGCCGGTGAGGTGCGCGGCCGTGCCGACGCCGGTCGATCCGTAGTTCAGCGCATCGGGGTTGCGCTTCAGGTGGGCGATGAACTCCTCGACCGTCTGGGCCGGCACGCTGGGATGCACCACCAGCACATTGGTCACATCGGCGATCAGCACGATCGGGATCAGGTCGGTGAGGGGGTTGTAGGGCAATTTCTTGATCAGCGTCGGACTGACTGCGATCGGCCCGACCGAGGCGCAAAGCAGCGTGTAGCCGTCGGGGATCGCCTGCACCGCCAGCGTCGTGCCCAGGTTGCCGCCCGCGCCTGCCTTGTTCTCCGCCACGACCGACACTTTCCATTTGTCGGTGAATCGCACCGCCATTTCGCGGGCCAGGATGTCGGTGGTGCCGCCGGCGGTGAAGGGCACGATGATCTTGATCGGGCGCGTCGGGTAGGCGCCCTGCGCACGGGCGCCCGGCGTGGCCAGCGCGCCTGCGGCCATGGCGGCCGCGCCGGCCAGCCAGTAGCGACGCGCGGAACCGGATAGGGGAGTGCTCATCGGTTGTCTCCTGATGCGTGCTGCGGGTGGGGTGCGGCCGCTTTCTGACGAGCGGCCTGCGAGATCGGATGGCGGACTGCGGTCAGGTCGGAAAGGCTGTTCCGGGCTGGTCGAGCGCCCACAGGCCGGCCAGCCAGGCGTGTGCCCGTGCGTCGCCCAGGACCGGCGCACTCAGTTCGAGGAACTTGTCATCGAGCTGGCGGTCGCTGAGCGGCGCGTCCGGGTCGCCGACGCGTGTCGGCTGAAAGAAGGATTCGGTGCGCCCGCGATCGTCGGTGATCGTGACGTGCGCGGCGCGCCGACCCGGGAAGGCCTGATCGATGGCCGGATCGACGCTGACCGAGATGCGGGTCATCAGTTCGCGGATGGCGGGACTGGCCAGGCGCTCGGGCGACATCGCGTCCAGGCGCACGCTGCCGTGGATCAGCGCGCAGGCGACGACGTAGCGCAGGCTGAATCGTGCTTCGGACTCGGTGCGCGGGTGCTCGATGTTCGCCACTTCCAGCGCCGCGCCATAGGTCGCCACGGCCACCGATCGGATCGCCGCGGCGTCGATGGCCATGCGCTCGCGCAGCACCAGCGCGCCGTCGATGGCCGCGAAGGCATGACCGCAGCAGCCGTGGTTCTTGAACGTCATCTCGGTGATGTTCCACTGCGAGCCCAGACCGGTCAGGGCGGCGCCCCAGTCGGGCGAGTCGCTCATCGCCACGCCCATGCCCGAAGCGCCGTCGAGGACATCGAGCGAGCCGATGACTCCGGCGCCTGCCATGCGGGCAGCCTGCAGCCCGGCCTGCGCCGCGTGTCCGGCGTGCAGGGGCTTGGAGTGCGAATCCATCTTGAACGCCTGCTGCAGGCCGGCCGCGAAGGTGGCCACGGTGGCCATCGCATGCGCATGCTGCCGCGCGGTCAGCCCCAGCAGCACGCCGGCCGCCGGTGCGGCGCCAAAGCAGCCGATGGTGCCGGTGTTGTGCCAGTAGCGGTAATGCGCCCGGCCCATCACGGCACCGATGCGGGTGGAAATCTCGTAGCCCGCAATCACCGCGCGAAGGAATGCCGGTCCGTCGGCGCCGCGGGCCTGTGCCATCGCCAGCGCGGCGGCGATGGTCGGCGCGCCCGGATGGTAGATCGCGTGCTTGTAGATGTCGTCGAACTCGACGGTGTGGGCGGCCGTGCCGTTGATGAGCGCGGCGACCCCGCTGGCGGCCGGGCGGCCGAGAATGAGCCGCGAAGGCCCGTGATCCAGCTCGTCGGCGAAGGCCTCCTCCATCAGGCGCCCGGGTGCGGCGCGGGCGCCTGCGACGGTGCAGGCGGTCCAGTCGATCACCGCCCGTCTGGCGTGATGCAGGACCTCGGGCGGCAGCGATCGCGAGGACAGTGAAGCGGCGAATTCGCCGAGGCGCATCAGCAGGGTGGTCATCGGCGTGCTCAGTCGCGGTAAGAGGGGTCGAGCCGATCCGCGAGGCGGCGCATCGCCGGCCACTCCAGCACACCGTAAGGGCGCCGGGTGCCCGGCTTGTAGGCGTGGTTGGTGCGCGCGATGACGTCGGCCGGCGGAATGACGATGTCGTCATTGCAGGCTCCGGCCATCAGCTGCGCGCGGCAGGCGCGTTCAACCCGGTAGGTGTTGTTGAAAGCCTCGGCGATCGAGCGGCCGACGGTGAGCACGCCGTGATTGCGCAGGAACATCACGTCGCAGTCGCCCAGGTTGCGCACCAGGCGCTCGCGCTCGGCGAGGTCGACCACCACGCCTTCGTAGTCGTGGTAGGCGACCTTGTCGAAACGCATCGCCGTCTGCGTCATCGGCAGCAGTCCACGGGCGAGCGAGGACACGGCCATGGTGGCCAGCGAATGCGTGTGCACCACGCCGTGGACCTGCGGCATGGCTTCGTGGATCGCCGCGTGGATCACCCAGCCTGCCGGATTGAACTTGTACTCGAGGCCCGGCGGGAACTCGGGCTCCCACAGCACGTGGCCCGCGATGTCGATCTTGACCAGCGATGACGCGGTGATCTCGTCGTAGGTCAGACCGAAGGCGTTGAGCAGGAAGGTCTCGGTGCCCGGGATCTTGACCGAGATGTGGTTGTAGATCAGGTCGTCCATGCCGAAATGCGCGACCAGCCGATAGGCGCAGGCGCAGTCGACGCGGGCTGCCCACTCCTGCGGGCTGACCTGACCCTTGATCGACTTCAGGCGCAGCGGCGGGTAGTCGGGATCGGGGTTCAGGACCGGATAGCCCGACTTGATGTCGGCCAGCATGGTGCGGGCGTCGCCTGCTGGCTGGGGGCCGGGCTGGGGCGCCTGGGCGGCGCGATTCGTCGGGGTCATCGGATCGGCTCCAAAGGGTGTGCGGGCAGGGCTCAGGACGCTTCGCCCTGCGCTGAACTGAACTCGTCCGAGGTGTCGGGCATGGCGGTCGCCAGCACCTTGTCGATGCGCTTGTTGTCCATGTCGACGATCTCGAAGCGCCAGCCGCCCCACTCGACCCGGTCGCCGGTGGAGGGCACCCGTCCGAGCAGCAGCATCGTCATGCCGCTCAAGGTCTGATAGCGGCCCTTGTCTTCCTCGGGCAGTGCGGAGAGCCCCAGCCGGTCCTTCAGCTCGGGCAGCGGAATCAGGCCGTCGAGCAGCCATGAGCCGTCCTCGCGCTGCATCGCCCAGGCGTCCTCGGCGCGATGGGGCTTGAACTCGCCGGTGATCGCCTCGAGCACGTCCTGCAGCGTGACCATGCCCTGGATCTCGCCGTACTCGTCGATGACCAGCGCCATGTGGACGTTGTTCGAGCGGAAGTTCTCGAGCAGCTCCATGCCCGTCTGGGTCTCGGGCACGAACACCGCCGGCTGCAGGTCGCGCGCCAGGTCGGCCTCCTCGCCGCGCAGCGTCTGGGCGAGGATCTGACGTGTCGTGGCGATGCCGAGCACGGTCTCGGGGCCGCCCTTGCAGACCGGGAAGCGGCTGTGCTCGGCGCGTTCGATCTTCTGCAGATTGACCTCGAGCGGATCCTGGATGTCCAGGTAGACGATATCGGCGCGCGGAATCATCAGCGAGGTGATCTGGCGGTCGTCCAGGCGGAACACGTTGCGCACCATCTGATGCTCGTGGCGCTCGATCACGCCCGCGTCCGACCCTTCGGCCAGCATGGCCTGGATGTCTTCCTCGGTCACGGCCGCCTGGGCGTCGTGCCGCACGCCGAACAGCCGCAGCATCACCATGGTGGAGAACGTGAGCAGGCGAACGAAGGGCCGGGTCATCATCGCCAGCACCTGCAGCGGTCGCGACACCACGCGCGCGATCGGCTCGGGGTTGATCTGACCCAGCCGCTTGGGCAGCAGTTCGCCCAGCACGATCGAGAAGTAGGTGATCGACAGCACCACCAGCGCGGTGGCTCCGATTTCGCTGACGCCTTTCGCCATGCCGACATGCTGCAGCCAGATCGCGAACGGCGCGGCCAGCGCCGCCTCGCCGACGATGCCGTTGAGCACCCCGATCGAAGTGATGCCGATCTGGATGGTCGACATGAACTGGGTGGGATCCTGTCCCAGGGTCAACGCGGCCGCTGCGCCCGCATCGCCGGAGTCGGCCATTCGTTGCAGACGGGTCCGCCGGGCGGTGACCAGGGCGATTTCGGCCATGGCGAAGACCCCATTCAACAGGATCAGGCCGAGCAGAATGGTGATTTCCATGGGGGGGGCGCCAGGCGCCCTCGGTAGTGGCAGAAAGCGGATTGTCTCAGGGGGCAGCCCGGATACGCAAAGAAGCGTGCCGCCCTAAACTGGTTGTCCGACTTTCGGACTGCAAGGAATAGCGATGATCGAACATCACCTCGAGATCCCGACGCCCCACGGATCGATGAACACGTTCTATGTGCATCCGGACGAGGGCGGCCCGCATCCGGTGGTGCTGTTCTACATGGATGCCCCGGGCAAGCGCGAGGAACTGCACGACATGGCGCGCCGGATTGCCTCCGTCGGCTACGGCGTCGTCCTGCCGAACCTGTACTACCGGCAGACCCGCGAATTCGTCATGGAACGCACCGAGGAGGGGTTCAAGCGCATGCGCGACATGATGGCCCACCTGAGCAACGCCATGATCGCCAGCGACACCGGCGCGATGCTGTCGTTTGTCGATTCGCGCCCTGAGCTCGATCACTCGCGCATCGGCGCGGTCGGCTACTGCATGAGCGGCCCCTACGTGGTGACGGCCGCCGCCAACTACCCCGAGCGGTTTTCGTGCATCGCCTCGATCTATGGCGCGCGCATGGTCACCGAAGATCCCGATTCGCCGCACAGGATCGTCGACAAGCTCAAATGCGAGTCGTATTTCGCCTGCGCCGAGATCGACCAGTACGCCCCGAAGGAGATGATCGACACGCTCGAAGCGGCGCTCAGGCAGGCGCGCACCCGGTACCGGCTCGAATGGTACCCGGGGGCTCAGCGTGGTTTTGCGTTCCCGCAGCGTCAGGGCATCTACGACAAGCCCAGTGCCGAGCGCCACTGGCAGCGCCTGTTTAGTCTGTTCCGGCGCACGCTCGGCGCCTGACGCCCGCTGTCAGTCCTCGAAGCGTCCCAGTCGGACCGTGGTCGTGCCGACTTTCAGATGGGCCTTCGAGGGCATCACCAGCACCGTGTTGTCGTAGGGTGCGCGGATGACCTCATCCTCATCGTAGGCGATCGGCTCGCCGGCGCGCTCGATCACCTCCAGGCCATGGTAGTCGGCGGCGAACCGGAACGAGGGGCTGCGGGCGACCACCGCATGGGTGACGCGCACGACGCGCGGCGCCTGGCCCGTCTGCCCGGCGGACTCGGGCAAGGGGTCGGCTGACGGGTCGTCGGTCCAGGCTGAACGGCCGTAGGCCAGCACACCGGTCACATCCAGGAATCGGCGGACCGCTTCCCGGGCCACCGCGACACTCGACCGCTCCCAGTGCTGACCGCATTCGATCAGCACTGCGACGCGCTTCGATGCCGGATCGGAATATCCGCCGTGTTCGATCATGCGCCGACCGGCCGGGTGGCCCGTGTCGATCAGCAGATGGCGCGGGACGCCCATCGCGCGCGCCATGGCCGCACCCTTCTCGCCGCCCTGTCCGGCGACGCCGCAGACCATCATCGGCGGGCAGGGCTCGCGCATCGAATGGATGTCGAGCAGGAAGTCGGCGCGGGCGACGAAGCCGCCCAGTTCGCGGGCTCGTCGCAGTTCGACCGAGTCGCGCGGACCCGAAAGTACCTCATCGTCCCAGACCCGGTTGTAGTCTTCATCGACGAAGCGGCTGAGGTCCGGATCGGCGGGATTCCAGCGCTGGTATGCCTGGACATTGGCAAAGACCACCGTCATCCGGCCGGCGTCCGGCCGCAGGCCGGCGCACAGCAGTTCGTCGAGCACGATGGCCCCGCACAGTTCGTTGCCGTGGGTCAGCGCCTGCAGCATCACGTGCGGCCCCGGCCTGCCGGAGTCCAGCGAGCTGACATAGTCGACGCCGAGGTTGCCGGTGCGGTGGACGCTGATGTCGGGTGCAGCGAGTTCGATCGGCGGCAGCGGGTCAGGCGAATGGGGCATGGCGGGCTCGCGCTCGGCGGT
>DAONCJ010000123.1:0-8883 GCA_035401985.1 Burkholderiaceae bacterium
GCACGGTATCGGTAGGCGTCAACATCGGCGGCGCGATATTCCCGACACATGGCCTTACCGAGGATGCGCTGCTCGCCGCGGCCGATCGGGCGATGTACGCGGCGAAGCTGGCCGGTGAGCCTTATCGGCTTGCCGACGAGCCCCCCGATCCGGCATAGCGATCGACTGGAAGCCCGCGCGAAGCGTGAGGCAGATGGCCAGCAAAGCCGTCAACCGGGGGAAATCACCCACCCAAAGGGGCTAGACAACCCATCGCTGTCTGGAGACCGCGGACACTGGCTGGCCTGGCGTGGACAGGCGCCGGGAAGATTGCCGGTACCATCGCGGCCATGCCCCGAAAACCTCCCCGACGGACCCGCGAACGCATCCTGGCCCTGTCTCTGCGCCTGTTCAACGACCTCGGCGAACCGAACGTGACGACCAGCGCGATCGCCGAGGAAATGAACATCAGCCCGGGGAACCTCTACTATCACTTCCGCAACAAGGACGACATCGTCAATGCGCTGTTCGAGCAATTCGAACGCGAGATCGACCCCTTGCTCGATGCGCCCAAGCGCCGCGAGATCCACTTCGAGGACGCGTGGCTGTTCCTGCATCTGCTGTTCGAGTCGATCTGGCGCTATCGCTTCATCTATCGCGACGTGAACGACCTGCTGTCGCGCAATCGGCGCCTGGAGCTGCACTTCAGGACCATCCTCGAACGCAAGCACAGCGTTGCGCGGCTGCTGTGCGAAGCGATGCAGCGAAGCGGGCAGCTCAGCGCCAGCAGCACTGAGATTTCCGCCCTCGCCACCAACATGGTGGTGGTGGCCACCTGGTGGCTGTCGTTCGAATTCGTGACCGGCGCACGCCACTTCGGCGAAGCGGGCTACCAGAACGCCGCCATCGCGCGGGGCGCCTACCAGGTGCTGGCGATGATCGCGCCCTTCCTCAATGAAGAAGGCCGTGCGCTGTTCCAGCGACTGGCCGCCGAGTACCTGCAGGCCTGAACCGCAGGGAGGGGGCAGCCAGCCCTATCGGCGAAACCGATCTATGGGACGAAGCCCATCTATCGGACGAATCCCATCGGACGGGCGTGACGCACGTCGGGCTTGACCGCGTGCTCGCGGCCCAGCTGCTCGAGGAACTCTTCTGGCGTGGGCACATCGCCCAGCAGCTGGTACTGGCGCTTGACCGCCGCGAAATCGCCCGGCGCCAGCAGCTCGAGACGTGATAGGCCGGTGCGGCATTCGTCGGTCAGACGCGATTCGTCGCCGTCGAGCACTTCGCTGACGAACATGCGCAGACGCTGCTCCTGCAGCAGCGGCAGGAAGCGGATCTTGAACGAGAAGCGGCGCAGCGCTGCCTCGTCCAGACGCTCGAAGAGATTGGTCGTGCAGATGAAGATGCCGTCGAAGCGCTCCATGCCCTGGAGCATCTCGTTGACCTCGGTCACCTCGTAGCTGCGCACCGCCATCTGGCGATTCTGCAGGAAGCTGTCCGCTTCATCGAGCAGCAGCACCGCGGATTCGCGCTGCGCCTGGGCGAACATCCGGGCCATCTGCTGCTCGGTCTCGCCGACGTACTTGCTCATCAGATCCGACGCCCGGCGGATCATCAGTGGCTTGTCGATGCTGCGGGCGATGTGTTCGCCCAGCGCGGTCTTGCCGCTGCCGGGGAGACCGTAGAAGCACATGGTGGCGCGCGGACGAACCTTCAGCGCCTCGACGATGCGCGGCACCGCGTGGCGCGACTCCACGTTGAGCAGCGACAGATCGTACCGCGTGACCTCCACACGCAGATGCGGCTGCGCGTTGTCGTTGCCCAGCGCCTTGTCGGCACGCGCGAGCTGGCGCTCGATCAGCGATTCGGACGATTCGTCCAGGCGACTGCGGGCCAGACGTGCGAAGCGCGCGGCGGCCTGGATCTGCGCTGGCGTGATCGAAGGCCGTGCGGCGATCTTGGACACGAAGGCTTCCGACACGCCCAGTTCGCCGAGCACCTTGCGTGCGATCGCCTCACGGACCTTCTGCGGCGGCGTCTCGAGTTCGAGGTGAAACTGAAAGCGGCGCCGATAGGCTGGATCGATCTGGCCGATCGAGTTCGAGATCCACAGCGTGGGCACCGGATTGTTCTCGAGGGTCTGGTTGACCCAGGCCTTGCCATTGACCGCTGCGCCGCGGGTCTCCTCGCCGCCGAACAGGCTGGCGACCTCGCTGGCCACCGGCGGAAAAACGTCCTCGACCTCGTCGAACAGCAGTGCGGCGCGGGCCCTGCCCTTCAGGAAGGCCTGCGACACCTGCAGCGAGCGGTAGCGCTCCTTGCCCGAAAGGCTGTTGCCGTCCTTGTCGAGGCAGTCGACCTCGTAGAGTTCGAGCCCCGCCTGCTGGGCCAGCAGCCGCGCGAACTCGGTCTTGCCGGTGCCGGGAGGGCCGTACAGCAGAACATTGACGCCGCGCTCCTGGCCATCGACCGCGGCGCGCAGCAGCGCCACCAGATAGCGGGTGTCTTCGCCGACATGCGGGAAGTCGGCATCGGTAAGCTGCGTCGGGCTGGCCGGGCGGGTGAACGCGGCCATCATCGAGGATTCGCTGGAGTATTCGGCGGTCAGCACGGCGAGCAGCTTGTCGGATACCCGCATCAGATCGCCCAGATCGGTCACCGAGTGTTCGGCGATCGGGGTCTCGATCAGACCGAGCGACTCGAGCCGGCTGCCGGGCTTAAGGGCGGTCGACACATCCTGCGCGGTGAACCCGAGCACCTGGCCGAGCATCGCGTAGGCCTCCTGGGCGCTGGACGCCTTGCAGTCGACCAGCACCGGACGCAGGTCGCGCTGGTACTTGCACAGCGAAGCGTGCAGCAGCACGGCCTGTTCGGCCTCGCTCAGCCCGAGCACCGCACTGAGCATCGCGATATTGCTGTGCAGGCGGATGCGCGTCTTGGCCAGCTTCTGGTCCAGCACCGCGATCGTCGCCTGAAAGACCGACAGCAGATCCTTGCCGTGCAGCTTCACGTATTCGTCGATGAAGTAATAGAACGTGCTGTCGTCGTAGAGACCGTTCCAGGCGCCGTGGCGCACCATGAACTCGTCGAGCGTCAGCTTGCCGCAGTCGGCCCACGCCGGAGAATCGACGCAGCGGCGGGACAGGAAGTCGCGCAGCCGCGCGAAGATCGGCTCGGGCCAGTGGCAGTAGCGCGCCGCCAGCGTGACCACGTTGTTGACGTCGCGCCGCAGATTGAAGCGCGCGCCCAGCGTGAGGATGGAGCGCAAGGCGAATCGGGTGCAGGCGAGATCCATCGCGCTGGCCGATTCGAACGCTGAAGACACGTAGGTGCGCCCGCCCGGTTCGGGCGCCGCAAGATCTCGTGAACGCTGCTCGAGCATGTCCTGTCTCCACCCATCGATCGATCAACCGATCACGACTTTGCGATCAGCAGTCCTGAACGCGCGACTCGCAGTTGCGATGACACCTGCCCTGCACGGCTAGGACCGCAGTCCCCATGGTAGAGGCTCTGCGGCCCACATTCGGTGAACAGATCGACACTCGGAGGGTAAATCGGGTGCGCAGGGCGAGTGAGGGCGTCTGAGCCCGACTGCGCGGCTCAGACGCCGTCGACTACTCCCTGGGCGCGCAGGGCGTTGATCCGCTCGGCCAGGCGGCCATGGCGGGCGGCTGGCCGAGCGGCCGCCTGGGCCAGAACGGCGACCGGAGCGTGCACGCGGAGCCGATGGCGGGCGCGGGTGACGCCCGTGTAGATCAGCTCGCGGGTGTTCAGGGGATGGCCCGCGGCGGCGGGCACCAGCGAGACGCCTTCGAACTCGGACCCCTGGGATTTGTGAATGGTCATGGCCCAGGCGTCCTCACAGGCCGGCATCTGCGACAGGGGCACCCAGCGCACGGCACCACCGGCGACGAAGGCGACGGCGAGCGCGCCGCCGCGCTGTGACCAGGGCAGGCAGACCCCGACATCGCCATTGAAGAGCTGCCGGGCTGTTTCGTTTCGGGTGACCATCACCAGGCGCCCCGGGTACCAGGCGGCACGGCCTTCGTGCACGCGACGCGCGATTGCGCTGTTCAAGGCCAGCGTCCCCAGCGGGCCGCCGCGCTGGGCACACAGCACCCGGAATCGATCGAAGGCCTGCATGACCGACACGGCGTCTGAGTCGTCGGCAGGTTCAGCGGACCGGATCCGAGCCAGCGCGGGCTCGAACCCTTCGAGCGCGTGGGCCAGCACGGTGGCGGGCTCGGCGTCACCCCAGGTGACCTCGGGTCCGGCCGGCGCGTCATCGAAAAGACGGCCCTCGCGGATTGCCGCCGCGAGCGTGGCGATGCCCGGCGCCTCGCGCTGCCGCCAGTTGCGCAGCAGACGAACACGTCCCTCGAGCTGGGCCTCGCACAGTTCGGCGAAGACCGCGCCGGCTTCGACCGATGCGAGCTGATCGCGGTCCCCCGCCAGCACGAGCCGGGTGCGCTCACCCAGCCGGGACACCAGGTCGTGGGCCAGTTCGAGGTCCAGCATGGAAGCTTCATCGACGATCACCAGATCGAGTGTCTCGAGCGTCGGCACGTCCGGCTGGCGACCGATCAGTCGATGAACCGTGAGACCGGCGCGCGGCAGCCGGCCGGCCACCTCGCCACCCGGATCGAGTTGCGACACGGCCTGCGCCAGTGCCTGCGCCAGCCTGGCGGCGGCTTTGCCGGTGGGCGCGGCGTAAGCCACCCGCAGGGTCGGTCGCAGGTGGGCAAACGCCACGAGGAGCCGGGCCAAGGTGCTGGTCTTGCCGGTGCCCGGGCCGCCGGTGACGATGCACAGACGCCGCTGCAGCGCCATGCGCACTGCCAGCTGCTGCGCATCCGAAGGGTCGGGCACCTCGAACACCCGCGCGATGGCCGACTGCAGCTCGGCGGGGCCGGCGAGCGGTCCGGGGCGGTCGGCCGCCAGCAGGCGCTCAGCCAGACCGGTCTCGGCCCGCCACATGCGCGCCAGATAGAGCTCCCCGCCATCGAGCACGAGGGGTGCGGGCCGTGCGTCGGGATCGGAGGTGACGGCAATCCGGTCGGGGAGCCCTGCCCGCTCGGCCGCCGTGAGAGCGAGGCAAACGTGACCCTGCGCCGCCGCTATCCAGGTCCGCGCCGCCAATGCTTGCAAGAGCTGGGAAGCCGCTTGCGTCTCCTGTCGTGGGGGCCCCTCCAGCCGGACGCACATGGCCGCAAAAGCCTGAGCCAGTCGGGCGAGGTCCGGCGGGACGAGCGACTCGCCCGATGGCGACACCGCGTCGATATCCTGGCTCATCGAGCCCCCGTGAAAAGGCTGTCCATCCGGGCCAGCAGTCGATCGGACGGGCGCGCGGCATACACGCCGGGCCTGGCACCCCCGGGTCCAGCCGCAGCGCCGGGCGACACGCCCCGCAGATAGAGGTAAAAGACGCCTCCGAAGTGGGTGGCCGGCTGATAGCCCGGCAACCGCACGGACAGCAGCCGGTGCAGGGCCAGCGAATAGAGGCAGAACTGCAGCGCGTACGCATGTTCGGCGACCGACCGTTCGACACTGTCAGGACCGTAAGCGGACAGCCCGTCGCCCAGCCGGTTGCTCTTCCAGTCGACGATCCACCAGCGGCCCTGGTCCTCGACGATCAGATCGATGAACCCGCGCAGAAAACCGCTCCATGCCGCCTCGGCCGCGCCGCGCGCGAGCGGGAACTCGCGGGCGACCGCATCGAACAAGGCACTGTTGTCCAGGCGCTCGGCCGGCAGCAGGAATTCGAGTTCGCGCACCTGACGCTGAGACGGGATCGCGCCCAGCACCAGCGGCCGGCCTTGCCAGCCGGGCAGCGGGGTGGCCAGGACGTCGGTCAGCCAGGTGGCGACTTCGGGCGCGAATGAGGTCGCAAGCCCCGCCTCGCTCAGACACCGCTCGGCGAGAGCCGGATCGAGCGGACGGGAAAAGTCGGCCCGTTCGAGCATCGCGTGAAGGCAGGTTCCGGCAAGAGCCCCTGCGGGGAACCGGTCACGGATGGATGTTCCCTGCCCACCGGGGGCGGCGGGCCGGGCGGGATCGGCCTCGGGCAGGTCGTCGCGGTCGGGCAGTGCCTGCGTTTCACCACGCACGGCCGGGAGGTCGGCCGGATCGGCGCGGGCCGCGCCGGACTCGGCCAGGCGGGCCGCCATGGCAGTGAAACTGAGGTGCAGCCGCGCCGGCGCCAGCGCGCGGCGCAGCGAGCGCACGCGCAACGGCGGCTGAACGCCGGCCGATGCGCCGCCGGGCGCCGCACCCGGCACAGCGTCTGCCCCTGCCCCTCCTGCCCGCGCGGCATCCATCAACTGAAATGAATCGATCACGCCAATCACGCTGTCAGGCGCACCGGGCAGAGCGGCGGGCACGCGCAGGCGCAGCGCCTGCAGGCCCGCGAGGATGCGGGCGTCGTCCAGCGGCGCAGTAGCCGTCGCGTTGCTGCGCCAGACTTTCTGCTCAACCGGGTCCAGTCCATGGAGCAGCCAGGCCAGCGGACTGAATTGCGCGCCCGCTGCCGCGCCCCAGAACACGTAACAACGGAACCGCGCCCGCGTGAGCGCCACATAGAGCACCCGCAGGGTTTCGGCGTAGGACTCGCGGGCGGCCTGCAGGGCCTGGGGCGAATCGTCGGGTGCGTCGAAATCGAGCACGCCCTGCCAGCCGCGTCCGCCGGCGGCCGGCTCGTGATAGCGCAAGGGACTGGCGGCCTTGAAGCCGCGGCCGGACCAGGCGAACGGCAGCAGCACGAACGGATACTCAAGTCCCTTGCTCTTGTGGACAGTGGCGATGCGCACCAGATCGTCTGTGCTTTCGAGCCGCAGTTCGAGCGTTTCGGGCGAGACACCGGCCGGATCGGCGCGCAGGCGCATGAGCCAGCGCAGTGCGGCCTGGGGCCCACGCTGCGCCTCGTCGCTTCCACCGAGCAGTTCGAGCAGATGACTGAGATTGGTCAGCCGCCGTTCGCCATCGGTGAGCGATCCCAGCCGCGCACAGGTGTCCTGCGCGATCAGCAGTGGTCGCAGCGCCGCCTGTGACCCGTGGCGCAGCCAGGTCTGGCGGGCCTGCGTGAAGCGGTCGACTTCGGCCGCCCATGCCGCAGGGTCGGCCAGACTGGCCCGCACGGAGCGGGCATCGCCGCCGGCCAGCCCCGTGGCCAGGGCACCGATCAGCCGTCCGGCATCGGACGGATCCGCGATCGCGGCACACCAGCGAAGCAGATCGCTGCACTCCCGGGCCTCGAGCACGCTGGCCCGCGAAATCTCGGCGGCGCCGATGCCGTCGCGCGCGAGCCGCGCCTTGACGGCCGATGCCTCGTGATGGCTGTTGACCAGCACAGCGATGTCGCCGGCCTGCACCGCTCGACCGGCGATCCGTGCACCGCCGGACAGCAGACGGGCGATCTCGGCGCTCATGGCGTCCAGGGCGACGCGCCGCGCCTGCCGTTGCGCAAGCATTCCTTCCGCGGTATGGCTGAGATGAACGAAGGTCAGCGCGGCCAGCGTATCGCCGGGCGCCGGGGTGAAGGCTTCACGGGCTCGCTGACCGGCGCCGGCCGGAGCAAAGCCGATCTCGGGAATGAGGAAGGGATTGGCGGCTGCAAAGACGCTGTTCACCGCCCCGATGAGCGCGGCCGACGACCGCTGGTTCTGAGCCAGCGCATGGCGCTGCGCCACCGAGCCGCGGGCATCGAGATACGCGAAGATGTCCGCGCCGCGAAAGCCGTAGATCGCCTGCTTGGGATCGCCCACCAGCACCAGTGCGCCGGCGGCACGGCTTTCGCCCGCCTTGCCCTCGCCCGCGGGGTCGGGCAGATAGATGCGCCGGAAGATTTCCCACTGCAGCGGATCGGTGTCCTGGCACTCGTCGATCAGGGCCAGCGGGTAACGCTCGCGCAGCCCCGCCGCGAGCCGCTCGCCGCTGCCCGGCGTGCACAGTGCGCGGTGCACGATGGCCAGCAGGTCGTCGAAGCCGAGCGCACCGGCCTCGCGCCGCAGCTGCCAGCGCTGCTCGGCCGTTTCGGCCCAGATCTCGATGGCCATCCAGCCGCCGATCAGGGCCGGCGTGTCGTTGACCGCGAGCATCTCGTCACACAAGGCGGGCAGGCGACCGGGCGGCTCGCCGGCGGCGCCCAGTTCGAGCAGCCCCCCGCGCGAAAAGCGCCGCAAGGCGTCGTTCATCTCGGCACAGATTGCTGCCGGTCGCAGCGGGCCTTCCCAATGGGCCAGCCGGCGCAGCGCGGCCAGCCGCCGGGCTCGCACATCGGCGCGGAACTTGGCCTTGGCGATGCCATCCGGTCCGTCGAGCCAGGCCAGCAGGCGGGCCGGCTCGTCGGAGTCGTCGAGCACCCGCCGCAGCTCGGCCTGCAGCCCGGCATACCGGCGTGCAGCCTCGCGCCACGGCCTCGAGCCGCCGCGCAGGCCGATGGCCGGCTGCGCCGCGATCCGCGCCAGCGTGTCGGCGATCGACGCATGCGTGACACCACCCAGGCGGATCACCGACATCAGATCGTGATCGGCGTCGAGGAGGTTTTCGCGCCACCACCGTGCGGCCAGCCGCTCGTGGAAGATCCGTGTGTTGGCCTGCGGCTCGAGGCCGCGCGCCTGTCCGATGGACAGCGCATGTTCGGAAATGACGCGCTGGCAGAACCCGTGAATCGTGCGCACCGAGGCCTCGTCGATGCGGGCCCGCGCCACCCGCAGCAGCGCCAGCGCCTGCGCGGGATCCGGCAGGCCGGCACCGTACTGGCGGCAGAAGACATCCTCGACCAGGCACGGTTCGTTCGCAATGCGACTGGCAAGCACCCGCGCAAGCTGGTCGATCCGCTCACGGATGCGACGCGCCAGTTCGGCCGTGGCGGGAATGGTGAACGTGACCACCAGGATGCGGTCG
>DAONCJ010000124.1:0-8863 GCA_035401985.1 Burkholderiaceae bacterium
CGCTGTTCCCGAGTCCAGGCTCCGAGCCTCCCTGTTCCGCCGCCATCGATGTCCGACATTCAAATTCGCAGCCTCAGCAAATCCTTCGGAGCCACGCGGGTCCTCAACGGGGTATCGCTCGATGTGCACGACGGTGAGTTCATCTCGCTGGTCGGTCCTTCCGGCTGCGGCAAGTCGACCCTGCTGCGCATCCTCGCGGGACTCGAAGCGCAGGACGAGGGCGAGGTCCGCATGGGGGGTGAGCGCATCGATTCACTCGCGCCCGGTGCGCGCGACATTGCCATGGTGTTCCAGTCGTACGCGCTGTATCCGCACCTGTCCGTCCGTGACAACATCGCGGTGCCCTTGCTGGTGAGGCGCCTGAACCGGTGGCAGCGCATGCCGCTGATCGGCGGCTGGTGGCCGGGAGGGCGGGCGATCCGGCATCAGATCGAAGCGGAGGTTCAGGCGGCCGCCAGGCTGCTGGACATCAGCCGTCTGCTGGATCGTCGGCCCGGGCAGCTTTCCGGCGGGCAGCGCCAGCGCACCGCGCTGGGCCGCGCCATGGTGCGCAGGCCGCAGGCTTACCTGATGGATGAGCCTCTGTCCAACCTCGATGCCAACCTGCGGGTACAGATGCGCAGCGAGATTGCCGCATTGCATCGATCACGGGGCGGGACCTTCGTCTATGTCACCCATGACCAGACCGAGGCACTGACCATGTCGACGCGACTGGCGGTGATGATGGATGGCGTGCTCCTGCAGGTTGCCAGCCCCGCGGACATCTATTTCGATCCGGTCGATCTCCGGGTTGCGGAGTTCGTCGGCAACCCCCGAATCAACCTGCTGGCCTGCGATGCCGATGCGCACGGTGGCATCCTTCATCGGAATGCCGCGCTGGGCCTGCGGCTTGCCCATCGCGGCGGCATGGATCGTCGGGTCACCGTGGGCGTGCGGTCCGAGGCGATTCGCCTGACTCCACGAACCGGTGAAGGGCGGCTCGGGACCGTCACCGGGCATGAGCACCTGGGCAGTGAAGTCCTGGTGCAGGTCACGTTGAACGACGGCGGCGCCGTCGTCGTGGGTCGGCGCGACGCGCTGGGTGGAGTGCCTGAGCGGGGCGCGGAAGTCTCGGTGGCATTCGAGGCGGGACGCGTCCTTGCGTTCGGCAGCGACGGCCGGCGCCTGGCACTGGCGCGAGCGCCTCATGGCTGAACAGGTTCGACGGCTGTGGACCACCGCGGGCGGCCGGCTGACCTGGCCGGGAGCATCGCTGCACATCGCGCACGCGCTGTCCGCGCCGGCAGTCGCCCTGATGCTGCTGCTGCTCGTCGGCCCGCTCGTCGTGGTGCTGGGATTGTCGCTGACAGACTATCAGCTGGGCGCCGACGCTCTGTCGTTCATTGGGCTGGACAACTACATCGCGATGGCAGGCGACAGGGTGTTCTGGAAGTCCCTGCGCAACACCGCGATCTACAGCCTTGTGGTGGTGCCGGGATCGGTCGGGCTGGGGCTGCTTGCGGCATTGCTGATCCATGGCGTGGCGCGCGGCCAGGCTGTCTATCGCGCAGTGTTCTTCTTGCCGGTGATGGCCACCCTGATCGCCATGGCGCTGGTCTGGGAGTTCATGCTCCACCCCGGGTTCGGTCTGGTGAACCTCAGCCTGCGCAGCGTGGGACTGACTCCGCAGAACTGGCTCAATGACGAATCGCTGGCGTTGTGGGTGCTGGCGGTGATCGGGATCTGGCAGGGCTTCGGCTTCAACATGGTCCTGTTCAGCGCGGGCCTGCTGGGCATTCCGCGGCCGCTCTATGAAGCGGCGGCCATCGATGGCGTCCCCGCGGGCTGGGCGCGCTTCCGACTGGTGACCTGGCCGATGCTGGCTCCGGTCACGCTGTTCGTCGTGGTGGTCACCAGCATCAAGTCTTTCCAGGTGTTCGACGCTGTCCAGGTGCTCACCAAGGGCGGGCCGAACAAGGCAACCGAGGTGCTGGTCTACACCCTGTACGCGGAGGGCTTCGAGTTCTTCCGCTCCGGCTATGCATCGGCGGTAACCGTGGTGTTCCTGACCATCGTGATGCTGATCAGCGTCATGAAGACCCGCTGGCTTGATCGACGGGTGCATTACACATGAACAGAGCGAGCGCAGCCTGGAGTCAGGCGGGCAGGCACATTGTCCTGGTCGCACTGGCGATTTTTGTGCTGGTGCCGTTCGCGTGGATGCTGTCCACCGCGAGCAAGCCCGAGACTGAGGTCTACAGCGATGTGCTGAGGTGGCTGCCCGAACACTTCGCCCTGTTCGACAACCTGCAGGCGGCCTTTGCAAAGGCGCCGCTGCTGCGGCTGCTGTTCAATGGCGTCGTGGTGACCGGATGCATCTTCGGGCTGCAACTGCTGGTCGCGCTGCCGGCCGCGTATGCGCTCGCGAAGCTGGACTTTCGCGGGCGCGACACCCTGATGGCTGCGGTCCTGCTGGGATTGCTTATACCGCAGCATGCGGTCGCGGTTCCGGTGTTTCTGCTGTTGCATGCGCTGGGTCTGCTCGACAGCTACGCAGCGCTGATCCTGCCCTGGACGCTGTCGGTGTTCGGCATCTTCCTGCTCCGGCAGTTTTTCAAGACGGTGCCCAACGACCTGATCGATGCGGCACGCATCGATGGACTGTCTGAACTGGCCATCGTGTGGCGGGTCATGCTGCCCACCGCCTGGCCGGCGGTAACCGCGTTCGCGATCTTTTCGGTGGTGGCGCACTGGAACGACTATTTCTGGCCGCTCATTGTCATCAACAGCCCCGAACTTCTGACGCCCCCGCTGGGCGTGGCGCAATTCCGCAATCAGGAGGCCGGCACCAACTACGGGGTCCTGATGGCAGCCGCGATGGTGGTCATCGCGCCGCTGCTCATCGCCTTCGCGCTGGCGCAGCGCCGATTCGTCGAGGGCATCACGCTGACGGGAATGAAATGACTCTGCTCGGCCCGTCTGCGCATCCCCGCATACCTTCTCTCTCACCCTGCTGGAGCACCTTTCCATGAGCATGAACCGATACCTGCTGGCCGTGGGCCTGATCGGCGTCCTGAGCACGACCGCCGGACCCGCGACCGCGGCGACCACCGAGATCGTCATCCAGTATCCCTATGGAGAACTGTTCGACGAAACCCACAAGCAGATTGCCGCCGAGTTCGCCAAGCTCAATCCGGACATCAAGGTGACCTTCCGCGCTCCTTACGAGAGCTACGAAGAGGGCACGCAGAAGGTTCTGCGCGAGGCGATGACCCGCCAGGCACCGGACATCACCTTCCAGGGTCTGAACCGCGTGCGCATCCTCGTCGACCGCAAGATAGCCGTGCCGCTGGACGGCTTCATCAAAGCCGAAAAGAACTTCGGCGCGCAGGGCTTTCACCAGGCGATGTACGACATCGGCACCCAAAGCGGCAAGGTCTATGCACTGCCGTTCGCCATCTCGCTGCCGATCGCCTATTACAACCTCGACCTGGTCAAGCGCGCCGGTGGCGATCCCGACAAACTGCCCACGACATGGGATGGCGTGATCACGCTGGCAAACAAAGTGCGTGCGCTGGGGGGCGAGGTCAATGGCGTGACGATGGCCTGGGACATCACCGGCAACTGGCTGTGGCAGGCGCCGGTGCTCAGTCAGGGCGGCAGCATGCTCAGCGCCGACGAAAAGAAAGTGGCCTTCAACGGCGTGGCCGGAGAATTCGCGATCGACCTGTACGCGCGCCTCGTCCAGGATGCGAAGCTGCCCAACCTGTCGCAGCCGGATTCACGCGCCGCCTTCGCCGCTGGAAAGACCGGCATTCACGTCACTTCGACCTCCGACCTGGCCAAGGTGACCAGCATGGTCGGCGGAAAGTTCGCGCTGAAGACGCATGCGTTTCCGAGCGTCAAGGAAGGCGTGGGCCGTCTGCCCGCGGGTGGCAATCTGGGCGTGATCGTGTCGCAGGACGCCAGGAAGCGCCAGGCCGCCTGGGAGGTGCTCAAATTCTGGACGGGACCGATCGGTGCGTCGATCGTGGCCCGGACAACGGGCTACATGCCGCCCAACAAGGTGGCCAACGAAATCTATCTGAAAGATTTCTACGTTCAGAACCCCAACAACTTCACCGCGGTCAAGCAGCTTCCGCTGCTGACGCGCTGGTACGCATTCCCGGGGGAAAACGGCCTGAAGATCACCGACGTGATCAAGGACCACCTTCAGACCATCGTATCGGGCAAGCGCGCGGGCGAGCCTCGCGCGGTGCTCAAGGACATGGCCAGCGACGTGCAGCAGCTGCTGCCGCGCTGAGGAGCGGCACTATGCGCTGGACCAAGTTCATCCATCTGACCGACACCCATCTGGTGCCGCCCGGGCAATTGCTGTACGGCAGCGATCCGCTGCTGCGGGTTCTGGCGGCGGTCCGCAGCATCGCCGCCGAACATGGCGATGCGCAGTTCTGCCTCGTCACCGGAGACCTTGCCCATCTGGGGGAGCCGGCCGCGTACAGGGCATTGCAGGACGCGCTGTCGGCCCTGGCCATGCCGGTGCATCTGCTGATCGGCAACCATGACGACCGGACCGCATTCCGCGAGCGGTTCGCCCTGACGCCGGTTGACCCGATGGGTTTCGTGCAGCAGGCCCTGCCGTTTGAGCACGGCCAGATGCTGATGCTCGACACCAACGAGCCGGGAGTGTCTTTTGGCGTCTATTGCCAGCGTCGGCTCGATTGGCTGCAGGCCAGGCTGGAGCAAAGCGGCGAAGCCCCGTTGTGGATCGCGATGCATCACCCTCCGTTCGATGTCGGGCTTCCGAGCATGGATGCGATCGGACTGCGCGACGCGGAGGCGTTCGCGCGGGTGCTGGAGCCGCATCGGCGGCGGGTCCGGCACCTGTTCTTCGGACATGTGCATCGGCCCATTTCCGGCAGCTGGCACGGCATCCCCTTCTCGACGCTGCGGGCCACCAACCATCAGGTTGCCCTCGACCTGCGCCGCGCCGATGCGATTCCGGGCAGCTTCGAACCGCCGGCCTATGCGGTGGTGCTGATCGACCCGTGGCAGACTCTGGTGCACACCCATGATTTCCTGGATGACAGCCAACGATTCGACCTGTGAGCCGAGACGCCCGCGGGCGCTGGTGTTCGACGTCGACGGCACGCTGATCGACACACTGCTGCCGATGCAGCGGGCATTCAATGAGGTCCTGGCATCGAAGGCCATTGCGCCGTGGAGCGTCGAGGCCGTGCGCGACCAGCTCAGCCTGGGATTGAACGGGCTGCTTGACCTCGCCCTCGAACCCGGAGTGCCGGTGCCGGCAGCCCAGAGGCTGGCGTTGCGCGCAGAACTGCTGGATCGCTACGCGAGGATCGTGCCGCACGAGGCGCGCTGCTATCCCCATGCCGACGCGCTGCTGCGCAGGGCACACGCGGGGGGGTACCGGTTGGCGATCTGCTCCAACGCTTCCGGCTCGGTCCTGGATCTGCTGCTCGAGCGGTTTGGCTGGCGAAGTCTGTTCAGCTCTGTCGTGCATGCCGACAACTCGCCGGCGATGAAGCCCAGCGGCCTGCCGCTGCGCATGGCGCTTTCCGAACTGGGCGTCGCTGCCGACGAGGCCTGGATGATCGGCGACAGCACGCTGGACGCACGGTGCGCTCAGTCCGCGGGCTGTGCCTTCATCTGGTACGGAGGCGGCTACGGGGCTCTCGACCGCACGGACGCCATGCTCGCGCGGGTGGACAATCATAAGGAGCTCGCTGAGCTGGTCTTCGCGGCCCGGGGCACATGGCCGCAGGTGCGGACCATCTGACGCGACGGCGTCGCGTATCCGGCGCTGCGCGTGGTCGGCGGCATCTGCGTGCTGCTGCTGGGGACGGCATGCGGTTCGGGCATGGTGGCGTGGATCCTGCCGCGCAGGGCGCGCACGCCAACCCGGCTTTCTTCCCGCTGGCACTGCCCAGCATCACCGGCACGGGCACGATTGCCATGTTGATCGGCATCTCGACCGAGGCGATCCGCGGCTTCTTACAAACGGCTCGACAAGGTGATCCTGCCGAAGCCATAAACCGGCCCCATCGGTCGACCGGGCGGTATGCGGGCCGCCCGGTTTATCGCGCGTTGCGCAGCGGCCGAACCGGCAACTCGACGAACTCTCCCGGCCGCTTCGCGGCGCTCGCGCTGATCGCTTCCAGCACTTCCTCGCGCTGCAGCATGCTGGCGTTCCAGATGCCGATGTAGTCCAGGCCGTCGGCGGTGCTGTGGTCGCGCGAGTACGTGATCATGCGCTTGCAGCCGGCCACCGCCAGCGGCGCCTTCGAGGCGATCTCGCGGGCGATGCTCATCACTTCGGCCAGCATCGTCGCGTGGTCGGCAAACACGCGATTGACCAGACCGCAGCCCTGCGCTTCACGCGCAGGCATGCGCCGCCCGGTGTAGGCCAGCTCGCGCACGATGCCCTCGGGGATCAGCTTGACCAGCCTCGGAAAGGTGCCCACATCCGCGGTCATGCCGATGTTGATCTCGAAGATCGTGAAGAACGCGTCTTCAGTGGCATAGCGCATGTCGCAGGCGGTGGCCAGATCGACCCCGCCACCGATCGCGCCGCCCTGGATCGCGCACAGCACCGGTATGCGGCAGGCCTCGAGCACGTTGAACGACTTCTGCATGCGCAGCACCGTGTCGTAGAACCGGGCGCCGTGCTGCAGCCGCTCCTCGCGCTGCGCGTCGGCGGCCGGGGCGATGCTGGCGTTGGAGAACATGCTGATGTCCAGGCCCGACGAGAAGTGCGGGCCGGTCGATGACAGGACGATCACGCGGGCCCGCGAGTTGCGGTCGATGTCCTCGATGATTTCGGGCAGCTCGTCCCAGAAGGCCGGGCTCATGCTGTTGCGCTTGTCGGGCCGGTTCAGCACGACGTGGGCGATCTTGTCGGCGATGCTCACGTCGAAGCACTGGTAGCTCATGGGGTTTCTCCTGGGGGCAAAAGTCGGCCGCCAGTATCGCCCACCCGGCGGCGGGCAGGCGACGTTCCGTTCGGATGCGGGTCGACGAAACGCGTGTCGAGAGGGGACTTGCCGGCAGCGCGGAATTCCTATCTTCTATCGGCGTCGAGCCGTTCCACTGCCGCTCGGCGCGGACCATAAGATCAACACAGGAGACAACGCAGATGACCCTCTTCCACTCGCGCAGCGCCCTCACCGGACTGCTCGGTCTGGCGATCTCGGCCACCGCCCTGCTCGCCGCCCCCGCGGCACGGGCTCAGGAATATCCGAACAAGCCGATCAAGTTCGTCGTGTCCTCGCCCGCCGGCGGCGTGGTCGACATCCGGGCCCGCCGCTTCGGCGCGCGCCTGGGCGAACTGCTCAAGCAGCCGATCGTGGTCGAGAACAAGCCGGGCGCCTCGACCACCATCGGCGCCGACTTCGTCGCCAAGTCGCCAGGCGACGGCTACACCGCCCTGTTCGGCGGCAACACCGAAGTGGTGGTCGTGCCCGCACTGGGCATGCCGATCCGCTACGACCCGGTCAACGACCTGGTGCCGGTTGCGCAGTTCACGCTGGGCTATCCGCTGATGGTGGTCAATTCGACCATGGGCGTGAAGACCCTGCCCGAGCTGATCGAGTGGGCGCGCGCCCGCCCGGGCCAGCTGATGTGCGGCACCTCGGGCCATGGCAGCGGCCAGCACTTCATCTGCGAGCTGCTCGCCCGCAGCGCCAAGATCCAGTTGCGCAGTGTGCCCTACAAGGGCACCGGACCGATGCTGCTCGATGTGGCCACCAGCCAGATCCACGTCGCCATCGGCTTCCTGGCCGAGGTCGACCGCCAGTACATCCAGCCGGGCAAGGTGATTCCGGTCGGCGCGCTGGCGCCCAAGCGAATCGCCAAGTTCCCGAACGTGCCGACCATGGGCGAGATGGGCCATCAGGGCTTCGACATGATGTCCTGGACCGGCCTGTTCGTGCCGGCCGGCACGCCGAAGGCGGCGATCAACCGGCTGAACGCCGAGATCACCAAGGTGGTCCGCGAGCCGGACTTCAGCGCCTGGCTGGCCGAGACAGGCAGCGAAGTGGTCACGCCGACGCCCGAGCAGTTCGCGACCTTCACCCGCGGCGAACTCGAGCGCTGGCGCAAGATGTCCAATGACTTCGGGATCAAGTACGAGCCTTGAACGGATGAACGGATGAACGGATGAGCGGGTGCGGCCACCGGAGCACTTCCGGTGGCGCGCCCTCCAGCGGTGCGCCCTGGCGGCGCACCCGGACGCGCTACTCCAGCGCTCCTGCGCCCAGCTTCAGGTCGCCCTCGGCCTGCAGCGTCACCTGCACCGCGGCGCGGATGCCGGCCACCATGGTGTCAAGCGACAGGCTCGACAGTCCGGGGTGCGCGGCAGCCTGCTGCGGCAGCATCGGCAGGTGGATGAAGCCCCCCTTTGTTGCCGGATACCGTGTGGCCAGCAGGTGCGCCAGGCTGTAGAAGGTGTGGTTGCACACGAAGGTGCCGGCGGTCTGCGACACCGAGGACGGAATGCCCGCGGCACGCAGCGTGGCGACGATGCGCTTGATCGGCAGACCCGAGAAATAAGCCACCGGCGCATCGGCCACCACGGCACGGTCGATCGGGCAGTCGCCACCGTTGTCGGGCATCGGCGCGTCGTCGACGTTGATTGCAACCCGCTCCACCGACACGTCGTGGCGCTTGCTGGCCTGGCCCAGTCCGATCACCAGCCGCGGTGTGTCGCTGGCCAGCGCATCGGCCAGCACTCGCGAGGCCTCGCCGAAGCGGCAGGGCAGCCGCAGCGCGCGGAGGCGAGCCCCGGCCACCGTTTCGCCATCGAGCGCGCGCGCCACTTCCCACGAAGGATTGATCGTCTCGCCGCCAAAAGGCTCGAAGCCGG
>DAONCJ010000125.1:0-8618 GCA_035401985.1 Burkholderiaceae bacterium
ACGCGCGCCGCGCGCGCCCCGCCGTCTGCCCAAGGCGCTATCGCCCGACCAGGCCGGCGCGGTGGTCGGCGTGGCGGGCGAAGACTTCGAATCGGTGCGCGATGCGGCGCTGGTCGAGCTGCTGTATTCAAGCGGACTGCGCCTGTCGGAACTGACCAGCCTGGATGCGGCCTACGTGGACCGTCCGGGTTACCGGTCGCTGAGCTGGCTGAGTCTTACCGAGGCCGAGGTGAGCGTGCTGGGCAAGGGCAGCAAGCGGCGCACCGTGCCGGTCGGCAGCCACGCCATCGCAGCGCTCGCGCGCTGGCTTGCCATGCGGGCCGAATGGCTGAGCACGCATCCCGCCGCGGACCAGGACGCGCTGTTCCTGACGGCTCGCGGCACGCGCCTGGCCAACCGGTCGGTGCAGGCGCGACTGCACACGCTGGGCGTCAGTCACGCGATGCCCACGCGCCTTCATCCGCATATGCTGCGCCACTCCTTCGCCAGCCATGTCCTGCAGTCGAGCGGCGATCTGCGCGCGGTGCAGGAACTTCTGGGCCACGCCAGCATCCGAAGCACGCAGGTCTATACGGCGCTCGATTTTCAGCGCCTGGCCGGCGTTTACGACGCCGCCCATCCACGCGCCAAGCGGCGCTGAGTTCCCCCACCATGCAAGCCACGCTCACCCTGAAACCCGGCAAGGACCGTCCTCTGCTGCGCCGCCATCCCTGGATCTTTGCCGGCGGGGTGGCGCGGGTCCAGGGCAACCCGGCGCCCGGCGACACGGTGCGCGTGGTTTCCGCCGAGGGCCGCTTTCTCGGCTGGGGCGCGTTCAGTCCTGCCTCCTCGATCCGCGCGCGCATGTGGAGTTTCGACGAACACGCGCAGATCGATGACGACTGGATCGCGGCGCGCGTGGCGGCTGCGGTCGGCCGACGCGCCGATCTGTCCTTCGTCACCGATGCGGTCAGGCTGGTGTTCGGCGAGGGTGACGGGCTGCCGGGCGTGGTGGTCGACCGTTATGGTGGACAGCTGGTCGTGCAGCTGATGTCGGCCGGTGCCGAACGATGGCGCGATGCGATCGTCGCCGGCGTGCGCGCCGTCACCGGACTCGACGATGTGTACGAACGCTCGGACGCGGCGGCCCGCGAGCGCGAAGGCCTGCCGATTCGTGAGGGCGTGATCTGCGGGGCCGCACCGGGCGCGGCCCTCGCGGTGACCGAGCACGGCGTGCGCTACCTGGTCGATGTGCCCCAGGGCCACAAGACAGGCTTCTACATCGACCAGCGGGACAGTCGCCGCGAGGTCGCTCGCCACGCGGCGGGGCGCGCGGTGCTCAACTGCTTCTCTTACACGGGCGGCTTTTCGCTGGCCGCTCTGGCTGGCGGCGCCGCTTCGGTGCTGTCGATTGATTCCAGCGGGCCGGCGCTTGCGCGGGCGGCCGAACAGCAGGCCCTGAACGGCCAGCAGTCGGCGCAGTGCGAGTGGCGCGAGGCGGATGTCTTCGAATCGCTCAAGCAGATGGTGGCCGCCGGGCAGCGCTTCGATCTGATCGTGCTCGATCCTCCCAAGTTCGCGCCCTCTGTCCATCATGTCGACAAAGCGGCGCGCGCCTACAAGGAAATCAACCTCAAGGCAATGCGGCTGCTCAACCCCGGCGGCATGCTGTTCACCTTCTCATGTTCAGGGGCGATCGATGTCGATCTGTTCCAGAAGATCGTGGCGGGGGCGGTGTTCGACGCTCAGGTCGATGTCCAGATGCTTCGCCGGCTGCAGGCGGGCGAGGACCACCCGATGCTGATGACCCACCCGGAAGGCGAATACCTGAAGGGCCTGCTGCTGCAACGGATCTGAGGCCGACCTGCCGTCTGGCGGATGACCGGCGTGCCGAAGACGAAGCCGACGCAACTGGGTTGCACCGGATCATCCAACCCGTAGAATCACGTCCCTGCCATGCCGACACTGACCAACGAACTGCTCGACGAGGCGCGCCGCCAGGTGCGCGGTCAGGGTGCGCGTGTCACTTATCCTAGGGTGCGGGTCTTTGCGGAACTGCTCCGCGCGCACGAGGCGCTCAGTCATCTCGATCTGCAGCGCCGGATCGAGAACGAGTCGCATGCCGAGCCGATCGACCGGGTCACTCTGTACCGGGTGCTGGAGTGGCTGGTCGAAGCGGGTCTGGCGCACCGGGTGTCCGGACCCGACCGTGTCTATCGGTTTTCCGCGCAGCCGGCCGGGCATGCGATGCACGGCCATTTCCGATGCGCCGCCTGTCAGCGGATGTTCTGTCTCGAAGAGGCGGCGGGGCTGGCGCGCGTGGTCAAGGCGATGCTTCCAGAAGGATTCACCAGCGAAAGCGTGGAACTGACGGTTTCAGGGCGCTGCGGCGAATGCGCTTCGGCGCTCAGCGTTCAGGCGCCGCTGCAGGCTCCCGTCGAGACCCCCGAGGCTGCCGCTCATCGGCAGCCGGATCCCCATCCACACCCTTGAATTTGACTCGATCGGCCCAAACTGAAGGGGCCGCGTCAGGAGAGTTTCTCAATGAGTGCCAAGAACGTTCCCGTCACCATCCTCACCGGCTTTCTCGGCGCGGGGAAGACCACGCTGCTCAATCGCATCCTCAAGGAGCAACACGGGCATCGCATCGCGGTGATCGAGAACGAATTCGGCGAGGAAGGGGTCGACAACGAGCTGCTGCTGCAGGACCGGGACGAACAGATCGTCGAGATGAACAACGGCTGCATCTGCTGCACGGTGCGCGGCGACCTGATCCGCATCCTCAACGACCTGCGGACCCGGCGTGAGGCGGGCGACCTGAAGTTCGACCGGGTCGTGATCGAGACGACCGGTCTGGCTGATCCGGGCCCGGTGGCCCAGACCTTCTTTCTCGACGACCAGATCGCCGAGTATTACCTGTTGGACGCGGTGATCACGGTGGTCGATGCCAAGCACGGCGACCAGCAGCTCGACCAGCACAAGGAGGCGGTCGAGCAGGTGGGCTTCGCCGACCGCATCCTGATGTCCAAGGTCGACGTCACCCCCGAGGCCGATCGCGAAAAGCTGCGCCAGCGTCTGGTGAGGATCAATCCGCGTGCGCCGATCAAGCCGGTGAACTTCGGCGACGCCGATATTGCCGACATCCTGGACATCCGCGGCTTCAATCTGAATGCGATTCTCGAGATCGATCCACAGTTTCTGACCAGCGATGAACACGAGCACGATGAAGCGGTGCAATCGTTTGTATTCCGCTCGAACAAGGCCTTCGATCCGGTCAAACTCGAGGACTTTCTCGGCGGTCTGATTCAGGTTTACGGCCCAGACATGTTGCGGTATAAAGGCGTGCTTTTCATGAAGGGGTCTGATCGCCAGACGGTTTTCCAGGGTGTCCATCAAATGATGGGCGCCGATGTGGGCCGCAAGTGGCAGACCGGCGAAAAGCCCTCCAGCAAGATGGTGTTCATCGGGAGAAACTTGCCGAAAGACATGTTCATCAAGGGTTTGGAGCAGTGTCTGGCCTGATTCGGGCGAAACATCAACGGCAAACTGGAAGCACGACATGGCAGCCACTAAAGACAAGAAAGTCCTCACCGAAGCCGAATTGGTCAAGATGACCGAGGCGGACTACATGAATGAGGCTCAGCTGGAATTCTTCAGAGCGCGTCTGCATCAGATGGAACGCGACCTTCTGCAGAACGCCGGCGAGACGACCGAGCATCTGCGCGAAACCGTCATCGTTCCCGATCCCGCCGACCGCGCGACGATCGAGGAAGAGCACGCGCTCGAGCTGCGCACGCGCGACCGCGAGCGCAAGCTGCTGAAGAAAGTTCAGCAGTCGCTGTCGCGGATCGATTCGGGCGAGTACGGGTATTGCGAAGAAACCGGCGAGCCGATCGGGGTGCCGCGTCTGCTGGCCCGGCCGACGGCGACGCTGTCGCTGGAAGCGCAGCAGCGCCGCGAACTGCGTCAGAAGCTGTACGGCGACTGAGCTTCGGCCGACATCAGAACCGCGCCCGGATCCCCGCCATCACGGTGCGTCCGGGCTGTGGCACCAGGTCTTTCACGTACGACGTGTGAGGCCGGATCGTTTCGTTCAGCAGATTTCTCCCCTGAACAAACACGGTCAACGCCCGATTCGATCGACTGTCCAGCCGGTACGACAGTTCAGCGTCGACGCGCGTATAGCCCGGGGTGGTCGTTTCGAGCGCGGCGATGCGGCGCTGACCGTTCACCGCCAGAACCGACACGAATCCGCCCCAGGGTCCGGACTCCAGATCGACTGAAAATCCGATCCGGCTCGGCGCCAGGCGCGGCACATTGCCCTGGCCTTCGATCCGGCCGCGGGCCGTGTCGCCGAATACCCGAACCGCGTAGGGCGTGCCGCTGAAGCGGTAGCTCAGTTCGCCTTCGAGTCCGGCGAAGCGGGCCCGCGCCTGGGCGTAGAGCAGGCGGGTGAATTCACCGGCGCCTGGATCGGCGGCCGAGTTTTCAAGGACATTGGCTGCGCTCACCCGGTCGGCGATGCCATCGCCATTTTCATCCGTTCCGCGGCCGTAGACGTAATTGCTGAATCGGTTGGCGTAGGCGCCCACCTTCCAGCGCAACGGACCGCCGCTGCGGCGCAGCGACACATCCAGGTTCAGCGAGCGCTCCCTGCCCAGGGCCGCGTTGCCGATCTCGTAGGTGGCGGTCGCGGCGTGGGGCCCGTTCGCATACAGCTCTTCAATCACCGGCGCGCGCTGCGACGAACTGAGGTTGGCTGCCAGCACGTGGCCCGGAAAGAGCGGCAGGCTTGCGCCCACCGACAGCGAGTCGAGCGAGAACCGCCGGGCGGCCAGGCCGCTGGCCTGCTCGGGACGCAGATGCGTGCGCTCGGTGCGCCATCCCATTTCGAGACGCGCCGGGCCCAGCGCGCGCTCGGCCACATAAAAGATCGCGTCGCTGCGTTCGGCGGCATTGGGCAGATAGGCTTCATCGCCGCTGGCCGACAGCGAGCGATCCTGGCTCTGCACCCCCAGCACGCCCCGGATGCCGGCCAGCGTCTCGTGGGTGATCTCGACCCGGGCTTCGCGACCGCGGCGGCGAAAGGCGGTCCCGATCTCGCCGCCCGATTCGATCTCGTCGTGGCGGTATCGGCCGTCGGCCAGCGTGGCGCGGACCCGGGCAATGCCGGGCAGCGGTTGCTCGATCAGCGCGAGCGCCTCGGTGCGCTGTTGCCTCAGGCGTATCGACACGCCGTCTTCACTGGGGATGCCGTAATGATTGGCCAGCGCCGAGTGCGCGAGACCCACCGTGACCCGCTGGCCGACGTACGAAACGCCGCCCGAAAATCCGTCCCCGCGCGCAAAGCTGTTGGGCAGGCGGCGGGCCCTCGACTCTGGGTCGCCGGCGACGATCTGACCCGGAATGCGGTAGTCGCGGGCAGCGCGCTCGAAGACGCTGGCCGACCAGTTGAGGCCGCCGGCGCCCGCCCGCAGCGCAACGGCTTCGGAATGTCCGCGGGAGGCAGAATCGGCGCTCAGCAGCGCGTGCCCGGTCAGCGAATCGAGCCGTTCCAGAGGGATCGTCCGGGTTATCACGTTGACCAGCCCGCCGACCGCTCCCCCGCCATGGAACAGGGTGGCCGGCCCGCGCAGGATCTCGATCCGTTCGGCCGCCAGGGGATCCGCGGCGATCGCGTGGTCGGGGCTCAGGCTCGACACATCCATCGTGTCCAGACCGTTCTGCGTGACGCGCACACGGGCCCCGTCGTGGCTGCGGATCACCGGCCGCCCCACCGCCGAGCCGAAGGCGCTGGACTGCACGCCGGGCTGCTGCGACAGCATGCCGCCCAGGGAATTGTCGAGATTGCGTTCGATGTCCGCCTGCTGCATGACGCTCGTCGGCCGCGTGGAGCGCAGTTCGTCCGCGCCCAGCGGGTCGGCAGTGATCCGCACTTCGGGCAGGCTGATCAGGCCCGGGGCCGTCGGCGCGGGCTGACCGGGCGAGGTTCTCGGCGCAGTCTGAGCCGTTGCATGCGCGGCCAGCGTGCCCGCAAGCATCGCCAGCAGGGCGCCGGCTCCGCAACGCCGCGCTTCGCGGCGGACAGTGGTCGGCGGGAGAATGTGCAAGGAATTTCCTGATGCAACTGGGTTGTGTTGGAGGGTCGACCGGCAGTCTAGCCACGCCGAACAATCATTGCAACTCGGTTGCGTGGACAGTCGGCGTCTGGGGCCCGATCACTGGCAGCCGCCACTGCCCTTGCCGCCAGACCCCGGTGCTAGACTCAATCGACCAAATAGCCGGGTGCCAACGTGGTTTTTTCGCTCTTCGGTCGTCGCGACAAATCAGATCTGCGCAAGGGAAAGGGAAGCTTCCAGCCGAAGATTCCCGATTCGACCCTGCGCGGCCCGGCCACTGCGCCCAGTGTCGAGCAGCAGCGCGAGACCGCGCGCAAGACCGCCGAAAAGATCGACCGGATCGAGTCCGAGATGATCACGGTGTCGCGCAGCGGCAGTTCCTCGCGCTCTGCCACGCCGCCCGTCCGTTCGGCCGATCGGCCGAACCCCATCGGGGCGCACCCCGGCCCCCGCTCACCCGATCCCATTCCGCTCGAAGGGCGGGCCGCCCAGCCGGCGATGGCGCCGCTCGATTTCAGCACCTCGATCGTGCTCGGTGAAACGGCGGGCGTCGGTGGCATCCACATCAGCGTGTCCAGCCTGCCCGCCGACCTCGAGGAGGCGGCCATCCTGTTTGCCAACGGCCAGACGCCTGCGGCGGTCGCCACGCTGCGCGCCGCCCTGACCCGAGGCGACCTGGGCGAGAACGCCCGGCTGACCTGGCTGATGCTGTTCGACGTTCTGCAGGCCGGCGGCCTGCGCGCCGAGTTCGACGCCCATGCGATGGATTTCGCCGCCCGCTTCGAGACCTCGCCGCCGCCCTGGATCGAGCCGCAGGCCGAGCCGGTCGCCTCCAAGCGCGTGGCTGCATCGGTCGTGGTGCCGTTCGGTCCCCGGCTCGACGCATCCGCCCAGCGACAGATCGAGCAGGTCCAGAAGGCCGGACTGCAGAAGCGTTCGGTCGTGGCCGATTTCAGCCGCGTGGTGGCATCCGATCATGTCGGGGCCGCGCTCGTCGCCAAGCTCATCGAGACCTTCATGCGGGCCAACCGCGAGCTCTCGGTGCTTGGCGTCCAGCAGTTGTTCGACGTGGCGCGCGCCACGATCGAGGCCGGTCGCCGCGACGAGAATACGGGCGGCTGGCAACTCGCCCTTGTCGCCTTGCGTCTGCAGGGCGAAAAGCAGCCCTTCGAAGACCTGAGCATCGACTACTGCGTGACCTACGAGGTGTCGCCGCCCTCCTGGGAAGACGTGCCGCCGAAGATCACGCTGGTCGGCAAGGACGCAGCGCCTGCATCCACGCCGGCCGATGCGCCGCCGGCCGATGCAAAGCCCCAGGGGGCGTCGATCGAGGGACAGGCGCTGGTGCTGCGCGGGCAGGTCAGCGGGCGCATGGTCACCGAACTCGGCCTGCTGCGGGCCTACGCGGCCGACCGGACCGACATCCTCATCGATGCGCGGTCGCTGCAGCGGCTCGATTTCGCGGCAGCGGGTGAACTGCTCAACGAGGTGGTCGTGCTGCGCAGTGCCGGCAAGTCGGTGCTGATCATCGAACCGAGCTTCATCGTCGAGGCCCTGCTGGTGGTGATGGGCATTCACGAGCTGATCGAAATCCGCCGCCGCAAGCTCTGATCACCCTGCGCCCCGGTCTGGCCCGGGCGAAGCAGTAAACTCGACCCTTTCCCACTTCGATGGAACGGGCGAGGACGCGCGAGTTCGGCGCGTCGAGCCACACACTCCGATGGAACAATTTCACGGCACCACGATCGTGTCGGCACGGCGCGGTTCGCGCGTCGCGCTGGGCGGTGACGGTCAGGTCACCCTCGGAAACATCGTCATCAAGCAGGGTGCGCGCAAGGTGCGCCGTCTGCATCACGACAAGGTGCTGGCCGGGTTTGCCGGCGGCACGGCCGATGCGTTCACGCTGTTCGAGCGCTTCGAGGCCAAGCTGGACAAGCATTCGGGGCATCTGCTGCGCGCGGCGGTCGAACTGGCCAAAGACTGGCGCAGCGACCGCGCATTGCGCCGGCTCGAGGCGATGCTCGCCGTGGCCGATTCCGAGCATTCGCTGATCATCACCGGCAACGGCGACGTGCTCGAACCCGAAGGCGGGCTGCTCGCCATCGGCTCGGGCGGCCCTTATGCGCAGGCCGCCGCTCAGGCGCTGATCGAGAACACCACGCTCGATCCCGAGGTGGTCGTCCGAAAGGCGCTCACCATCGCCGGCGACATATGCATCTACACCAACCAGCATCACACGGTCGAGACGCTCGGCCACGATGCCAGCCCGACGGTCGCAACATGACCCAGATGACACCGGAAGAAATCGTCTCCGAACTCGACAAGCACATTGTCGGGCAGCCGCGCGCCAAGCGCGCCGTGGCGATCGCGCTGCGCAACCGCTGGCGCCGCCAGCAGGTCGGCGATCCTCTGCGCCAGGAGATCACGCCCAAGAACATCCTGATGATCGGACCCACCGGCGTGGGCAAGACCGAAATCGCCCGTCGTCTGGCTCGACTTGTAAAAGCGCCGTTCATCAAA
>DAONCJ010000126.1:0-8577 GCA_035401985.1 Burkholderiaceae bacterium
AGTTTCCGCCATCATGTCAAAGTTCAGTTCGATCTGCAGGCCGAACGGGTCGTGCAGGAACACCCGGTGCAGCGTGGTGCCTGCCAGTATCGGCTTACATCACCGCGCCCAGCTGCCACGGCACAAACTCGTCGTTGCCGATGCCCAGTGCCTCGCTCTTGGTCGCCTCGCCGCTGGCCACCCGCAGCATCAACTCGAAGATCTGCTGGCCCTTCTGCTGGACGCTGACGTTGCCCTCGACGATGTCGCCGCAGTTGATGTCCATGTCCTCGCTGATGCGCTCGTACATCGGCGTGTTGGTGGCCAGCTTGATCGAGGGCACGGGCTTGGCGCCGAACATCGAACCACGACCGGTGGTGAAGCAGATCAGGTTCGCGCCGCCGGCGATCTGACCGGTGGCCGAAGTGGGATCGAAGCCGGGCGTGTCCATGAACACCAGACCCTTTTGCAGCACCGGCTCGGCGTAGCGGTAGACCTCCATCAGCGGTCCGGTGCCGCCTTTCATGGACGAGCCCAGCGACTTCTCGAAGATGTTGGCCAGGCCGCCAGCGTGATTGCCCGGGCTGACATTGCCGTTGATCTGGGTGTCGCGTCCGACGGTGTAGACATCCTTCCACCAGCGGATGCGCTCGACGAGCTTTTCGCCGACTTCGCGGCTGCGGGCACGCCGGGTGAGGGTGTGCTCGACGCCGTAGATCTCGGGGGTTTCGGACAGGATCGCCGTGCCGCCATGACGCACCAGCAGGTCCATCGCGGCGCCCAGCGCCGGGTTGGCGGTGATCGACGAGAAGCCGTCCGAGCCGCCGCATTGCAGGCCCACGGTGAGGTGCGAAGCGGGCACCGGTCGGCGCTCGACACGGTTGGCATCGGCCAGCATCTCGCGCACCGCGGCCACGCCGGCCGCGATGGTCTTGGTGGTGCCGCCGGTGTCTTGCATCACGAATGTTTTCAGGCGCGGTCCGGCGACGACACCCACATTGGCGACCTGGTTGCGCTCGCATCCCAGGCCCACGACCAGGGCCCCGGCCAGGTTGGGGTGATTGGTGTAGCCCACCATGGTGCGGCGAAGCAGGTCCATCGGCTCGCCGCTCATCTCCATGCCGCAGCCGGTGCCGTGCGCGAAGGCGACGACGCCGTCGACGTTGGGGAACTCGGCGAGCCGCTCGGGGGTGAACCAGGCGGCGATGCGGTGCACGACAGTGGCCGAGCAATTGACGGTGGCGAGCACGCCGATGTAGTTGCGGGTGGCTACCCGTCCGTCCTCGCGCACGATGCCCATGAAGGTCGCCCGCTCGGATTCGGGCAGCAGTGCAACCGGCCGATAGGCACTGGCATGGGCGTAGTCGCGGTCGAACTCTCGGAATTCGACGTTATGCGAGTGCACCCAGGAGCCGGCTTCGACGTCGTTGGCGGCGAAGCCGATGGTGGTCGCGTATTTCAGGATCGGCTCGCCACGCGCGATGCGCCGTGCGGCGATCTTGTGACCGGCGGGCACCTGGCTGCGGCTGGACAGGCCGTCGCCCAGCGCTGCGCCGATCGACACGTCGGTGCGCGCGATCAGGACATTGTCGTCGGCATGCAGCCGGATGACCGGCAGGCGGCGCTCGGTGGTGGCGGGTGCGTTCATCGAAGACCTTTCGGGCGACAGGTTGGCGGGCGGATTCTCATCGTGGCATGGATCATTGCGGTTCGAGTCGCGCAAGTTTCATCATCTTCTCGGTGTCGGCGATCTGGGCGCGGACCTGCTGCGTGTAGTCCTCGACGCTGCTCCACGAAGGCGTGCCGCCTCCCGCGGTCAGCCGTGCATGGACGGCGGGCCGCTGCAGCGCCTCGCGCACGGCTGCGTTGATTCTTGCGACGATCGGGGCCGGTATGCGTGCGGGCACCGACAGGCCGCCGAACGACAGCAGCGACACGCCCTCTATGCCACCCTCGGCCAGTGTCGGCACGTCGGGCAGCTTGGCGTTTCGCCGGGGGCCGGCGACCGCCAGCGCAGTGAGACGCCCCGAGGCCACATGCGGCAGTCCGACCGAGAAAATCGGCAGCGCGAAGTCGAGCTGGCGGCCGATCAGCGCGTTCACGGCGTCCACGGTGCCCTTGTACGGGACGTGGACGGCCTGCACACCGGCCACGCTCAACAGCAGCTCGGCGCCAAGGTGGTTCGGCGAGCCCACGCCGCCAGAACCGTAATTGAGCTTGCCGGGCTGCTGGCGCATCCGATCGATCAGGTCCTTCGTGGTCCGCATGCCCGACTCGGCGCTGACGACGAGCAGCACGTCGGAACTTGCCAGCCGCGAGACGTGGATGAAGTCGCTCATCACGTCGTAGCCGGGCGCCTTGTACATCCGCATGTTGCCGGCCATCGGCGTAGCCGAGTACACCCAGGTGTAGCCGTCAGGCTGCGCACGCGCGGCCTGCTGCGCGCCGATGTTCCCGGCTGCACCGGCCTTGTTGTCGATGACGACCGGCTGCCCGAGTATTTCGGACAGCGGCTCGGCGACTGCACGGACTGTCATGTCGGGGGCGGTGCCGGGCAGGAACGGAACGATCCAGCGGATCGGCCTGCTCGGCCAGGCCGGCTGCGCGCCAGCCGCGCCGGGCAGCGCTGCGACAGATGCCAGGGCAGCTGCCTGCTGGACGAATGTTCTGCGAGTCATTGAGTGCTCCTGCGCCGCGTTTGCCGGGTGGGACATGTTCGGAACGGAGACTAGGGCGGGAGCGCGGGTCACTTTGTCAAATGCGGGACAGTCGGGAGCGGCCTTGCCATCAAATGCCGGGAAATGAAACGGTGAGATCCGTCCTGCTGCAGGATGCTCGTGACTGCGCGTCCCGGCGAGTTATGCCGCCGCCGTCCATCGACTTTCATCGCTCCCTACCGTAACAACCGCAGGATTTACCGCCATGCCCCAGACCTTCATCAACGGCAACGCCGATCTCCCCAACTTCCTGAACAAGGATCTGCCTCCCGGCGACTGGGTCGATGTCACCCAGGACATGATCGACAAGTTCGCCGAGATCAGCGGCGACCATCAGTGGATCCACGTCGACGTCGAACGCTCGCGCAAGGAGTCGCCGTACGGGACCACCATTGCCCATGGCTACCTGACGCTGTCGCTGATGGCGCAGCTGCGGGCCACCGCGATGGACATGCCGCCGGCGCGCATCGGCATCAACTACGGGCTGAACAAGGTGCGCTTCACCGGGCCGGTGCCTGCGGGCTCGCGGGTGCGCGCGGTGCTGCGGCTGATCGCGCTGGAGCAGTTGCCCGAGAACGGCGTGCTGATGACGTGGCTGGCCACCGTGTATCGCGAGGGCTCGGACAAGCCGGTGCTGATCGCCGAGACGCTGGGGCGGCGGTTCGAGTGAATCGGGCCATTTCGCCAGACGCGTGAGCGCGGCGCCGGTCGCGCGCTTTGGTGATACGGTTGCCTGCATCATTCAACCGAGGTGAACCGACCATGGCTTTCAAGACCCGTATCACCGACATGCTCGGCATCGAGCATCCCATCGTGCAGGGCGGCATGCAGGGGGTCGGCACCGCCGAACTGGCGGCGGCCGTCTCGAACGCCGGCGGCTTCGGCATCCTGACCGCGCTGACCCAGCCATCGCCCGATGCACTGCGTGCCGAAATCGAGCGCTGCGCCTCGATGACGAAGCAGCCGTTCGGCGTGAACCTGACCGTGTTCCCGACGATCAACTCGCCCGACTACAAGGCGTACGCGCAGGCGATCATCGATTCGGGCATCAAGGCGGTCGAGACCGCGGGCACGCCGGCGGTGCAGGAGATCTGGGCGATGTTGAAGCCCAAGGGCATCCGCATCCTGCACAAGTGCACTTCGGTGCGGCATGCGGTGTCGGCCGAGAAGCGCGGTGTCGATGCCATCTCCATCGACGGTTTTGAATGTGCAGGCCACCCTGGAGAGGACGACATCCCCGGCCTGATCCTGATCCCTTGCGCGGCCGACAAGGTGAAGATTCCGATGATCGCCTCGGGCGGCTTCGGCGATGGCCGCGGCTTCGTGGCCGCGCTGGCACTCGGCGCCGAAGGCATCAACATGGGCACGCGCTTCTGCGCGACCAAGGAAGCCGTGATCCACGACAAGGTCAAGCAGGCCTACGTGGACAACGACGAGCGCGGCACCAACCTGATCTTCCGCAGCCTGAAGAACACCGCACGGGTCGGCAAGAGCGCCGTGTCCGACGAGGTGGTCCGCCGGCTGGCTGAACCGGGCGCGAGCTTCGCCGACGTCAAGGACCTGGTGGCCGGCGACAAGGGGCGCGACATGCTGCGCACCGGCGACATGAGCCAGGGCATCTACTGGGCCTCGATGGTTCAGGGCCTGATCCATGACATCCCGAGCTGCAAGGAACTGATCGACCGCATCGTCAGCGAAGCCGAGGCGATCCTGGACAAGCGGATCGCGGGTTTCCGGCGCTAGACGGGACGCAGTCCATCAGCCCGGGCCAGAGGCGGGCCCGGTGTGAGCAAATCGAGTATTTCTGAAGGCGAATGACATGGCGGATCGACTCAAGGGCAAGGTGGCGGTGGTGACGGGCGCGGCCCCGCGCGGCGAAGGCGTGGGCAACGGCATGGCGACGGCGATCCTGTTCGCGCGCGAAGGCGCGAAAGTGGTGCTCGTGAACCGCAGCGCCGAGCGGGCCGAGAAGCTGGCCAGGCAGATCAGGGACGAGGGCGGCGAAGCGTCGGTGTTTGCCGGTGATGTCGCGAAAGAGGATGTGTGCGATGCAATGGCGGCGTTCGCGATGGACACCTACGGCCGGCTCGACATCCTGCACAACAACGTCGGCATCGGCGCGCCGGGCAGCGCCGAGACGGTCACGCTGTCCGACTGGAACCGGGTGATCGAGGCCAACCTCACGACCACCATGCTGTGCACGAAGGCCTGTCTGCCACGGATGAAGCAGGGCGGCGGAGGCTCGGTCATCATGGTGTCGTCGATCGCGGGCGCGCTGGGCCTGATGGGCAGCACCGGGGCGGTGGCCTACTCGACCGCGAAGGCCGGCCTGCACGGCTTCACGCATTCGGTCGCCGCCGACTATGCGACGCAGAACATCCGCGCCAACTGCATCATCGTCGGCTCGGTGCACACGCCGATGGTCGGTCACATGGGTGAGGAGGGCCGCGAGCGGCGCCGCAAGATGGTGCCGATGCAGACCGAAGGCACGGCCTGGGATGTCGCGCATGGCGCGGTCTATCTCGCGTCTGACGAGTCACGCTGGGTGACCGGCGTGCTGCTGCCGATCGAGGGTGGTCTGATCGCGTTGCGCGCCTGGCCGCGTTGAGGCCGAGGCCGCTGCGGGGTTGTCTGTCGTTGTTGCCGACTGTTCCTGGAGAAACCCCATGACCTTTCCCCGCCGCACCTTCCTGCACCTGAGCGCAGGCGCCACGGCGCTGTCGGCCGTGCCCTCCATCGCACGGGCGCAAGCCTATCCGTCGCGGCCGGGCCGCATTGTCGTCGGCTTCGCACCGGGCGGCGCCACCGATATCCAGGCCCGGCTGATGAGCCAGTGGCTGACCGATCGGCTGGGGCAGCCTTTCATCGTCGAGAACCGGCCCGGCGCCAGCGGCAACATCGGAACCGAGGCGGTCGTCAAGGCACCTGCGGACGGCTACACGCTGCTGCAGGTCGTGACTCCGCATGCGATCAATCCCTCGCTGTACCCCAATCTGAACTTCGACTTCGTCCGCGATATCGCGCCAGTGGTCTGCGCCGCACGGCTGGCCTACGTCGTCGTGGTGCATCCGTCGGTTCGCGCCACGACGCTGCCCGAGTTCATCGCGTATGCAAAGGCCAATCCTGGCAAGGTCAATTACGGGTCGGCGGGCAGCGGCACGCCGCAGAACACGGCCTGCGAACTGTTCAAGATGATGACGGGCGTGAATCTGGTCCATGTCGCGTATCGCGGTGGCGCGCCCGCGATCACCGATCTGATCGCCGGCCACATCCAGGTGGTGTTCAGCCCGGTGTCGGAGGCGATCGAACACATCAAGGCGGGCAAGCTGCGCCCGCTGGCCGCGACGACCGCATCGCGGCTGAACGTGCTGCCGGATCTGCCGACGGTGGCCGAGTTCGTGCCCGGCTACGAGGCCAGCGGCTTCGCGGGCATCGGCGCGCCCAGGAACACCCCGGCGCCGATCATCGCGATGCTGAACAAGGAGCTCAACGCGGGGCTTGCCGACAGCAGGATCCAGTCGCGCATCGTCGATCTGGGCGGTACGGTGGCCGGTGGAACGCCGGCGGAGTTCGGCGCGATCATCTCCGAAGCCACCGAGAAGTGGGCGAGGGTGATCAAGTTCGCCGGCATCAAGGCCGATTAGCCGGCCGGGTCGTCGCCCGTCTCAGGCGGCGACCCGAATGCCCGGCTAGCCGCCGAAGAACCCGCGGATCGCCGCCGCCATCTCGGCACGCACCGACACACCCGAGGGCAGCACCCCGACCGCGGGGACCGAGGTGTGGATGTGGCCTCGGCACGGCAGATGCTTCACCGGCACACCGGCCCGGGCGAGGGCCGCCGCATAGGCATCGCCCTGGTCGCGCAGCGGATCGAACTCGGCCGTGACCACCATCGCCGGCGGCAGGCCGGCCAGGCTCGCCGCGCGTATCGGCGATGCCTTGGGGTCCAGGCGCTCGTGCTCGTCGGCGTATGCATTCCAGAACCAGTCCATCAGCGGCCGCGTGAGGATGTAGCCCTCGGCGTTGGCATCCATCGAGCCGCCCTTCGCGCCGCCATCGGTCACCGGCGTCAGCAGCAGCTGGCCCGACAGGGCGGGGCCGGCCCGGTCGCGGGCGAGCTGGCTGACGACAGCAGCCAGATTTCCGCCCGCGCTCCAGCCGGCCACCGCGAGCTTGCCGGGCTGGCCGCCCAGTTCGCCCGCATGGCCGGCCACCCATTGCAGGGCGGCGTAGGCGTCCTCTGCCGCCGCCGGGAAGCGGTGCTCGGGCCCGTGCCGGTAATTCACCGACACGATCATTGCGCCCGAGCGGTCACACAGGTCGCGGCAGAACGGGTCGTCCGACACTGCGCTGCCGAGCACCCAGCCCCCGCCGTGGTAGTACACCAGCACCGGATGCGGGCCCGCGCCTTTGGGCCGATACAAACGGTACTCGAGCGTGTTGCCGGCCGCGCCGGGCAGCGTGCCGTCCACCACCTCGCCGACCTCGGGGCCCGCGGGACGTGTGGCCGACAGCGCGAGGCTGAAGGCTCGCGCATCGACCGCCGACATCGTCTCCATGCGCGGCAGCTTCAGCGCCGCCACGGTCTCTAGCAGCAGCTCGATGTCGGGCCTGAGTGTCTTCACCTTGCCGTCGTTGACGACCTTGCCACGGGGACCGCTGCGCTCGAAGCCCAGGTACCCACGACGCACCACTTCGTCGCAGGTCTTGCGATACGAGCCGACGCCACCGGCATAGGGCATCAGCACGCGCGGCTTGCCGGGCACATTGGCGCCCACATACCAGGAGTTGGCCTTGAGCAGCAGCGAGATCTCGCCGAAGTCGTTGGTGTGCTGCACCCAGGTGTCGACCGCGGTCTGCGTGGGCTCGATCCGGGTGTAGCCGTCGTCGCGCAGGCGGGCCAGGCAGTCGGTGATCCAGTCCACGTGCTGCTCGATCGACACGATCATGTTCGACAGCACCGACGGGCTTTGCGGGCCGGTGACCATGAACAGGTTCGGGAAGCCGCGTGACATCAGGCCAAGGTAGGTATGCGGACCGGCCTCCCAGGCCTTTTTGAGCGTGAGGCCGTCGCGGCCGGTGATGTTGGCGCCGACCATGGCGCCCGTCATTGCATCGAAGCCGGTGGCAAAGACGATGACATCGAACTCAAGCGACTCGTCGGCCAACTCGATCCCGCGGTCGGTGATCGCGCGGATCGGCTGGCGCTGGATGTTCACCAGCCGCACATGCGGCAGGTTGTAGGTCTCGAAGTAGCCGCTGTCCACGCACAGGCGCTTGGCGCCGATCGGATAGCTTTTGGGGCAGAGGTCTTCGGCGGTGGCGGGGTTCTTGACGATCGAGCGGATCTTGCCCCTCACGAACTCGGCCAGCAGTTCGTTGGCGGCCGGGTTCGTCATGGTGTCGGCGAAGCTGTTCATGAACTCGACCAGGCCGCCGCGCTGCCAGGCCCGCTCGTACACCTGGTTGCGTTCTTCGTCGCTGACGCTCAGCGCGCTCGTGGTGCCGTAGGTGAACTTCACGCCGGACTTCGATTCGCGCTCGGCCTGGCGGAACGCGTCGCGGTCGCTCCAGTATTCATCGATCACACTGGCCGGGATCGGTCCGTTGTGCGCGGGGATCGAGTAGCTGGGCGTGCGCTGAAAGACAGTCACCTGGCTTGCCTGCGAGGCGATCACCGGAATGCTCTGGATGCCCGACGAGCCGGTGCCGATCACGGCCACCCGCTTGCCGGTGAGGTCCACACCCTCGTGCGGCCAGCGGCTGGTGAACAGGGTGGTGCCCTTGAAGCATTCCTTGCCCGGAATGTCGACGTCCTTGGGGACCGACAAGGTGCCGGTGGCCATCACGCAGCTGCGGGCGCTGAGGGTCTCTCCCTGCG
>DAONCJ010000127.1:0-8537 GCA_035401985.1 Burkholderiaceae bacterium
CGAGACGACCGCTCTGGGCGCGGCCTACCTGGCGGGACTGTCCTGTGGAGTCTGGCGTTCGACCGACGAACTGGGTTCGCACTGGCAGGCCGAACGGCGCTTTCATCCGACGATGGCCCGCGATCGGGCCGAGTCGCTACTGACCGACTGGGGGCGCGCGGTCGATCAGTGCGCGCCCGCGTGAGCCCATCCGCTCACGCAGGCCGACGCATGGGTCGGGACGCGCTTGCGCCGCCGTCAGCACGCGCCAGTCGTACAGGCCCGACGGGTCGGCAGTCACTGTCGGCGCACTGCTTGCCGGGCGCTCGATGAAGCCGACGGTCAGCAGCGGCCCCGCATGGCCGCTGCCCGTCAGGTAGCGGGGCACGCCCAAGTCGCGACGCACGTGGCCGTTGCCCGCCAGCAGCACGACCGGCAGCCGGTGTGCGACAAGTGCACGCTGCAGCGCGCCGGCCATCGTCGCATCCCGGGCGCGCTGCGCGCGCGCCATGGCCGGCACCACCGAGGCGGGCAGCACGCCGCAATGCGCATCTGAAATCTCGCGACGCTGGCTGCTCTCATCGCTGTCGGTCCATCCGGCCGGCTGCGCCTGCGCCAGTTCGTGCGGCTGCCCGCGCGCGATGCTGGCGGTCTGGGCGTTGGCCAGATTCGCGCCGAGCACTGGCAGACCATGGCGCAACGCCCAGGCGATCACCGGTTCGTACAAGGACCAGTCCCAGCCCTCGAAGCTGAAGCCGCCGGCCTCGGCCAGCGCACGCGCCTGCGTGGATCGGCCGGCCTGCGCATCGGCCGCCCGCAGCGCATCGATGCGAGACTGATTCGCCGCATCGAGCTGCTCCATGGCGACGCTGAAGTGTCCGCCCCGTTCGAGAAGGCGCTGGAGCCAATGCAGGCGCAGGCCGTGCTGCACGGCGTTGTCGTGGATCTCGCCCAGGGCCAGCACGGTCGGTGGACCGGAAGCGCCCGCGCGCAACGCGGCGAACAGCGCCGAAGGAGGGTCGGGCGGTGCCACCCGTGCAGACTGCATCGACGCGCTGCGGCCATTCGAGGCCGGTGCGCAACCCGCCGTCATCGCGGCCACCACGACCCCCGACACCAGGGCGCCGCCCTGCAGGAGCGCGCTGCGCCGGTTCATAGCGTGAGGTTCAGGCCGGCGAGAAGCGCACCCGGAGCGCTCGTCAGTCCGAATGAGCGGCTGTCATAGGTCTGGGTGTCGGGGATGCGGTGCACCGAACGGCCGAGCGCCTCGAGTTGAGTACCCAGCAGCCGGAACAGGCTGTCGTCGAAGCGCATGACCGACAGCGGCGCGACCGGCTCGCCATTCTCGACCCAGAGGCTGGCAAAGCGGGTCATGCCCGTCAGACGGCCCGCCGCACGATCCGACCAGTTCAAATACCAGAAGTTGCTGACCGCCACACCGGTGCCCAGCGCCGCCATCGCATCGTCGTCGGCCAGATCGCCTCCGGCAAGGCTCAGTGCCTGCGCCACTTCGTGCGCGGTGGCGCCGGTGTCGGGCAGCGAGAACTCGCGGGCGCTGCGTGGAGAGACCAGCGCGGCGGCAAATCGCCCCCCGTCGATCAGATCCAGACGCCCAGGGCGCTCGAATCCATCGGACTGAAACTGCGGCACGCCCGCCCCCGCAAGATCGTCGCAGACGCAGACGCGCTCGTGGAACCGGTCCGAATCCGTCTTCAGGCGGGCCAGCGGCGAATGCCCGCTCATCAGCGCGCTGGCCGAGAATCCGCCCCAATTCATCATGCCGACCAGGTCGGCCAGCGCGGCCGGGTTAAGCCAGGCGCGATAGTCGCCGGGCGCAAGCACTTTGGCGGGGCGCAGCAGCAGCAGCGCCTCGCGGCGTGCGCGAGCGATGGATTCGGCCACCGCCTCGGGTCGCCACTCGGGCTCGGCGAAGGTGACCTTGACCGCCTTGTCGCCCCCGGCGCAAATGCAGTAGTCGAGAAACCAGGGCAGCGCCTCATGCCACATCGAATGGCCCAGGCTGCTGGCGAAGCCGCAGGCCAGCGGTCCGCCCGCATAAAAGCCCACCAGATCGGCATCGCCTGCCGCGCTGCAGACCACATCGCAGACCTCGGCCGGATCGGGCAGACGTGACGACAGACGAGTGCTTCGGCACACCGACACTTCGGACACCGCCAGGTGGGGATCGGGCTCGCTGTCGCCGACGATATGGCGAAGTTCGTCGAAGGCGGCGGCGATCCGAAGGCGATCGTCTGCGGCCAACCCCGACAAGGTCTGCGTGAAGCTGGCCTGGCGCCCGTGGTGGATCAGGCGCAGCTCGATGCTGGCCTTGGCCACCGTGCCGGCCTGACGCACGCGCCCGCGGTTGAAACGCACGAAGTCGGAGACCTCTGCGCTGAGCCAGCCGGTGGTGGTTTCGCCGGGGCGCGCCGCCTGCTGGACCGCCAGCATCGCGTCGCAGAAGCGTGCCTGCAGATCCGGATGGCGCAGGGTGCTCATTGCTCCGCTCCGAACACATCGACATCGTGGAACAGACAGGGCGGCGCCGCATGACCGACCCGCACGACCTGGCCCGGCTCGCCCTTGCCGCAATAGGGAGTGCCGAGCCATTGCTGTTCATCGGCCGAGCCGACAGCCGCCAGGCTGCGCCAGAACGTCGCCGAGACGCCCCGGTAATTGGGATTGCGAACCACGGCGCCGAGCTCGCCGTTCTCGATCAGCTGCCCCCACTCGCATCCGAACTGGAACTTGTTGCGCGAGTCGTCGATCGACCATGACACGTTGGTGCGCATCAGCACGCCGTGCTCGGTGTCGCGGATCATCCGGTCCATCGAGGACTCGCCCGGCTCGATATTGATGTTGGCCATCCGGTCGATCGGAGGGCGATGCCACCCGCTGGCGCGAGCATTGGCCGTGCTCGCGACAGGAAACCCCGCGGCCGTCGCGCGCGCAGCTGACAAGGCGCTGCCCAGCGGACGCTGCAGCACGCCACGCTCGATCAGAGGGACCCTCGCTGCAGGCGCCCCTTCATCATCGACGCCATAGCTGGCGAATTCGCCCGCCGGGGTCGGGTCGAAGCTGACATTGAGCAATGTCGATCCGTACTGGTAGCGGCCGAACATGTCGAGCGACACGAAGCTGGTGCCGGCGAAGTTGCGCTCATCGCCCAGAATGCGGTCGAGCTCGAGCGGGTGGCCGATCGACTCGTGGATCTGCAGCAGCATCTGGTCAGGCGCCAGCAGCAGCGAACGCCGGCCGCTCGGACAGTTCGGTGCGTCGAGCAGCTCGAGGGCCTCGCGGCCGATTCGCGCGCCGCCGCCCCTCAGGCCCGACAGATCGATGACCTCGTCACCGCCCTGCATGCAAAAACCGTTGTACTGCCCGCCCAGCGTCCGGGTCTGCGAGCGGCCTTCGCTCGCGGCGGTGGCCTCGAGATTGGGCACCACGTACGAGAAGCTTTCATCGCTGACCAGCTCGGCATTGAAGAACTGGAGCTGCGAGACGCGGCTCAGTTGCACGGTACTGGCCCAATGAACAATCCGCGGATCGCGCCGAAGCGCGGCCGCCTCTTCTCGAAGCTGTTCGATCAGATCGCGGCGTGCGGCGAGCGGTCGTTGAACAGTCTCGCCGCGAACCACAGCGCGCGCCGTCGGGCGAGGCAGCGCGAGGCCATCGAACAGGCCGTGCCTGTCGACCTGGCGCGCCCATTCGATGGCCCGGTCAGCCGCCGCCTGCAGACCTTCGCGCGACAGATCGGCCGTGGCCGCATAGCCGACACCGTGGCCCCACCATGCGCAGACCATGGCACCCGCGTCTTCGGCAACGGTATCGGGTTGAACGACCCCGCGGAGCACGGCCAGGCTGCGGCTGCGCTCGCGCACGATCCGTACCGAGAGATCAACTCCGGGGGGTCTGCTGATGGCCAGCACGGCCGCATCGACTGGCGCCACGATCGGCCGATCGGGGTTGTTCAGTGCGCGAGCCAGTCCGTCAGTGAACGCCAGGTTTGACGATCCTTTTCAACTCGTTGTGCCGGCACATCGAAAAGCGTCAGGCCATGGGCGGCGAGATGCACGTAGTTCTGGGTGTCGCGCAGATAGGCGGCGACCGGCACACCGAGACCATCGACGAACCGGTGGAGCTGCTCGGCCGCCTTGGTTCGCGCATCGACGCGCATGCCGACGATGCCGACCTTGTCGCGAAACTTCGCGGGGTTGCCGAACTGTTCGGACAACTCCTTCAGGAAACGCTGCGTGGCCAGCACGTCGAACAGCGAAGGCTGCAGCGGCACGAGAATGCGGTCGGCCACGCGGATCATGTCGGCCAGGCGCTTGCCGGAAAACTGCGCTGGCGTGTCGAGCACTACATGGGTGATGCCCTTTGGCGGACGCATCGAATCACCGCTGGCTTCCCATGTCTCGATCTTGGAGACCTCCGCCGGGCGCAGTTCGAGCCACTGGCGCGCCGACTGCTGCCGATCGAAGTCGCCCAGCATCGTGCGATGGTTTGTTGCGGCGAAAAACCCCGCGAGATTCGTTGCCAGCGTGGTCTTGCCAACGCCGCCCTTCGGGTTAACGACAGCCACGACCGGCATCTTCACTCGCTCCAGAAATGAGGGTATCGATTCAAGCCTGAGCCGACCCGCAATTCTAACGCAGCGAGCGCGCGCTCACGTGACCAGGACGCTCGCTGCGCGCCTCGTCGATCAATCCGCAAAGCTGTTCGACCAGTGCGGCAAATCGCGGACCGGGCCGATGAATCGCCGGACCGATCCAGCCGATCCGCAGGCCGCCGCGTGGCTCGAGCACACCCAGGCTTTGCCAGGGCTCTCGTGAACCGGCGGCTTCGGTCGACACGATCAGTGAAGGAGCCGCTGCAAGCACCGCCTCGGGCCCTACGGTCGCGGCCACCGTGCCAACCCCGGCAAAGACGTTGCGGCCGCCACAGATACGCAGTGCATCACCGATCGAGTCGCGGTCGTTCAAGGTCATCAGCGGATGCGACCCGATCTGCACGAACACCGGCACCGCGGGCGCATCGCGATACCGATCGCGCAGGCGCGCCATCGTGCTGTCGAATTCTCGCGCAGCCTCGAGCGCGATCGCCGGCGAGGGGCTGAACTGCGCAAGGCGTTTCAATGTCGAACTGACGTCGGCCGAGCGCCTGGGGTCGGAGACGAAGACACGGATGCCGAGCGCCTCGATCCGCTCGATCGCCGATGCCCTGGCGCCAGCGCCCCAGACGATCACCAGATCGGGACGCAAAGCGGCCAGCGCCTCGAGATCGGGCGCCGGGTAGGCCGCGACGCGGGGCAGACTTCGCACCGCCGGCGGATGATCGCTGCTGGGGTCGACCGCGACCAGGCGTTCGAGAGCGCCGGCGGCCACCAGCGACTCGGTGGCGTGCGGAGCAAGCGACACGATGCGCCCAGGCCGCGCGGTGAGCGTGACCCGCCGACCCCAGTCGTCGGTCACCGTCACAGCGGATGCTGCGGAGTTTGCGCTGCCGTGAGGCGCGCTGATGGATGCGCCGGCAGTTGCGCCCGCGGTTCGGTCAAGCGGACTGGCACCTGCACCTGCGCACGCGAGCAGCAGCAGCACGAGTCCGCACAGCCGCATGCCGGGCGCGCATTCAGCGGCCGGCATAGCGCACGCCGACGAACAAGGTGCGACCCGGCATGTTGTAGCCCGAGACGGTTTCGTACGCCCTGTTGCCAAGGTTGCCGAGGCGCCCGAACAGTTCCCACTGCGTGGACAGCGCCCAGGCTGCCGTCAGGTCGACGATCCCGTAGCCGGCCAGCTTCTCGCCGCGGGTGTCGACCCGGTCGCCTTGCGCGATCCATTGCGCGGTGGTCCGCAACGGGCCTTGCTGCCACTGGGCGGCGAGCATGCCGAACGCGCGCGCGCGACGGGCCAGCCGCCGCGAGTCGGCAGCGGTGTCCGCGTCGACACGAACTCCCTGTGCGTCCTGCACCGTCAGACTGCTCTGCCACTGAATGCCCGCCCAGCGCCGCTGCCATTCGAGGCTTACCCCCTTCACGTGCGCACGCAGCAGGTTGCGCGGCAGGAAGTCGGCATCGATCTCGATCGCGTCGCGAATCCGATTGTCGAACGCGACGATGCGCATCAGGCCTCCCGCACCGGGCCGATGCTCCAGCGCCAGTTCGGCACCGCGCCCGCGCTCGGCCCGCAAGGATGGATTCGCGCCGAAGGGGTTGTAGAGATCGTCGAAAGTCGGTGCTCGAAACGATGAGGCCCACGACGCCCTCACTGTCCAGGCCGGAGCCCACTGCCAGCCCCAGCCGATGGCGGCCGTCGGTTCGCTGCCGACCGACTGGATGCGGTCTTGACGAAGCTGCAGCCGCAGCCGATGAGTCTGCACCGCCAGCTCGTACGCCGCGAACACCGAATCGGTGCGCCGGCTGGTTCGGGCGTAAGGCGAGTCGCCCTCGCTCAGGCCCTCACCGGCGATGCGCTGGCGCAATTGCTCGACGCCCAGGTCGAGGCGGCCGGCCGGCAGGGTCAGGCTGTTGATCCACAGCAGCGTCTCGGAGTGCGTGCGCGGCGCGAAGTCGAAAGCCTGGTAGCTGTAATCGATGGCGCTCTGCCCCGCGCGCAGTTCGGTCGTCCAGCCTTCGGCCACACGCCCCCGCGCCGACACGCTGAGCGCCGTGGTGCGATACGACAGTCGCGCGCTTCGCGGGGTCGAGAACGCGTCGTCGTACTCGGTCCTGCCATCGGTCGCGATCAGATTGGCCGCCAGCTGCCAGTCCTTGCCCAGCTGGTGCGCCAGGCCCGCCGTCAAGGCGAGGCGGCGATGACCATCGCGGTCGGCCTGATAGTCGGCGGTGCCCGGGCGCGTCGCCTCGAAGCCGCGGGTGCGCTCACTCGAGGCCGAGACCGAAAGCCGCGTGCGCGCCTCGTTGAACATCTGTGAAAAACCCGCCTGCAGCTGCGAGCTGCCATTCGAGCCGAACCCCGCCATGGCGTGCGACCCAGGAGCAGCGCCGCTGCGGGTGAAGATCTGGATCACGCCGCCGATCGCGCTGGAGCCATACAGGGCGGAGGAAGGACCGCGGACGATCTCGATCCGATCGATGACCGACAACGGCAAAAACTCGAGGTTGCCCCCGCCGGAGGTCGGATTCTCGAGCCGGATGCCGTCGACCAGTATCAGCGTCTGGGACGTCTTGGAGCCGCGAAGGAAGATGCCGGACACCGCACCGGCTCCGCCGTTCTGCGAGATCTCGACGCCAGCGCGCGCGCGCAGCAGCTCGGGCAACGTCGCGGCGCCGAATCGGGCGATCTCAGCCGCGTCGATGACGCTGATGTCGACCAGCGATTCGGCGATCGGGCGCTCGACCCGTGTCGCTGTCACGACCACTTCGGGCAAGGTTTGGGACGTGCCGGGGCCGGCAATGGTCAACAGGATGACTGCTGCAGGCAGCCAGCCGGCCGGGGGAAGGGTAAAGCGCATCGGAAACACTCCCGCGCGCCGTCTGATGGATGAAAGAAAGGGACGGCGCGCACTGTGCACTGCCCACCGCAGCACACTGTTGGCGACATGGCGGGCAAATGCGCCCGACTCCCTCTCGGCCGGTATCCGGGCTCACAGGACCGAGCGCGCCGCCTTCCCGAGCCCGATGCGATATCGAGCGCCAGTGGCTTGGACGCGCCCGCGAACGCCTGAGGGCGTTCGCGCCTGCTTACCGTTGCGGGGGCAGCACAGGTTGGCCGGACACAGCGGATGAATGCATCCGCCGGCAGCTCCCTGTTTCCCGTTTAACCCACCCGCAATTGCGGGCGGAGCACCGAAAGCCCGTCGATTATAGCGCCCGGCGCAAGTCGGCCAGCGCCCCGAGCACGATCCCCGGCGTCAGCAGTTCAGGCAGAACTTCCGGACGGTCTCTGCCCGGCGAATACAGCAGGTACAACGGCACCCCGTTGCGGCCATGGCGCGCCAGTGCCGCCGTGATCAGCGGATCGCGCTGGGTCCAGTCGGCCTTCAATCGAACGACGCCGGCCTGCTCGAACGCGCTGCGCACCGATGCCCGCTCGAGTGCCAGCCGCTTGTTCGCCTGACAGCTGACGCACCAGGCGGCCGTGAAATCGACAAACACCGGACGACCGGCGGCAAGCGCCTCGGCCACTCGCGCTTCGCTCCACGTCTGCCAGGCAGCGGACGAAGCCGTCCCGGCCTTGCTCGCTGCGCCAGCAAGGCCACCACCGGCCACGCCGCCCGAGGCGCCTGGCGCCGCGGGATCGGCCGACGCGGCCTGCGACAGAGCCAGCCACGTTCCACCGACCAGCGTCGCCAGCGCGAGGCCCAGCGCAGGTCCACGCCGGGCGGTGGGCGGCCCCTGCACGAACCGACCATAAAGCCAGCCCGCCAGCGCCACGAACACGGCACCCATGGCCAGCGCCAGGACCGCATCGATGCCGGCCTGCTGTCCCAGAACCCAGCTCAGCCACGCCGCCGTGGCCAGCATGGGAAACGCGAGGAACTGACGAAGGCTCTCCATCCAGCGCCCTGGCCGGGGCAGCCAGGCCAGCAGCGCT
>DAONCJ010000128.1:0-8508 GCA_035401985.1 Burkholderiaceae bacterium
CGCATCGTCTGCTGCCAGGGCTGCTGTGCCGCCCGGCCACCTGGGTTCGCCAATGTCCTCCTCCTTCCCGAGCGGGCACCAGCTGCCGAATCGGGTCGGCGGGTGCACCATCTTATGAATCTAAAGTACCATAGTTGGAACCTTTAGAACAAAGCCAGACGAACGCGCGATTCCAGATGAGCACCCTCTTCGAAAGAAGTCCTGTTCCCCGCTACGCCCAGCTCGCCGAGCTGTTGCGCCAGCGGCTGGCGCGTGGCGTCTGGACCATTGGCCAGAAGCTGCCTTCGCTGGATGAGCTGGTGCGCGAGTTCGGGGTGGCACGGGTCACCGTCCGGCAGGCGGTCGAGCTGCTGGCACGCGAGGGCCTGCTGTCCCCGCAGGCGGGGCGAGGCACCTTCGTCACTGCCAGTCCGACGCAAGAGCGCTGGCTCAAGCTCGAGACCTCATTGCGCGCGCTGGCCGATGTCTATCGCCAGGACAAGCCTGAACTCACCTTGATCGAAGAGGCCGCCGCCATGCCCCCGCTGGGGCCTGCCGACGGCGACGCAGCGCCCGTCTACCACTTCATGCGGCGCGTGCACACCAGCGCCGGCGAGCCCTACTGCGTGATCTCGATCTACCTCGACAACCGGGTCTTCCGGATGGCGCCCGCGCGTTTTCGCCGCGAGACGGTCATCCCGGTGCTCCTCGAGTTGCCCAAGGTCAAGATTTCGCAGGCGCGCCAGTCGGTGACCATCGCGACCGCGGATGTCGAAGTCGCCCAGCACTTGAACGTGCCGCTCAATTCCCCCGTTGCGCTGGTGCGCCGGGTGTTCGTCGCTCCGGATGGCTCGGTGCTTTATCTGGGCGAGGTGACCTACCGCGGCGACTACATTCATTTCGAGATGGATCTGCGAATCTGAGCGGATTGCCCGCCTCGCTCAGCCACAATCAGCCGGAGAAGCCCATGCAGCCCCTGAACACCGAAGAAATCGCCCGCTATCAGCGCGATGGCATCATCGTGCCCCGCGTCGGCCTGGCGCCCGACACAGTGGCTGAGCTGCAGACCAAGCTCGATGACTTCCTGAAGGCGCAAGGCATCACCGATGCCGATTACGTGCCGGACATCATCGAACGCGATCCCAGCTGGCTGCGCTTCGGCGTCATGCCGGAGATCCTCGATGCGGTCGCGCAGATCCTCGGCGAGGACATCATCGTCTGGGGCTCGGCGCTGTTCTGCAAAGCCGGCAAGGGCGGGCGCGCCACGCCCTGGCACCAGGACGGACACTACTGGCCCATCAGGCCGCTGCAGACGGTGACCGCCTGGATCGCGATCGACAACGTCAACAGCGAGAACAGCTGCCTGAGGGTCATACCGGGTTCGCACCGCGATCGTGTGTCGTACGAGCACGACCTGGACAACAGTGACGCCATCATCCTCAACCAGGTGCTCAAGCCCGAATACCTGCAAAGCGCGCCGCCGCGCGACATCGAACTCGCGCCAGGAAAATTCTCGATCCACGACGTCTACCTGATCCACGGCGCCAATCCCAACAATTCGGGCAAGCGGCGCGCCGGCATGGTGTTCCGGTACATGCCGGCCAGCTCGTATTTCGACCGCGAACTGGCGGCCCGCCAGACCCGCGAAATGAGCGTGCTCGATCTGTCGCGGCGCAAGCTGCACCTGGTGCGCGGCGTCGACCGCTCCGGGCGCAACGACATCCATCGCTGATCGGGATCACGTCGTGGCCAATATCGCCTTTTTCGGGCTGGGCGCCATGGGCTGCCCGATCGCGCTCAACCTCGTCGACTCCGGCAACCGGCTCAGCGTCTTCGACCTCTCCGCCACGGCCTGCGAGCGGCTGGCTTCGGTCGGCGCCCGGATCGGCGCGACCCCCGCCGATACCGTGCGCGATAGCGAGTTCATCATCACCCTGCTGCCGACCTCGGTGGAGGTTCGCCATGCGCTGCTCGGTCCGGACGGCGCCCTGGACGCCGCGGCGGCGGGTGCGGTGTTCATCGACATGACGACGGGTGCCCTGGCCGACTTCATGCGTCTGCATCGCGAAATCAGCGAGCGCGGCATGACGCTGATCGATTCACCGATCGCCCGCGGACCGGATTTTGCGGCGGCCCGGGCAAACCTCTTTCTTATCGGCGGCTCGGCCGCCGATCTCGAGCGCGTGCGTCCTGTGCTGGGCCCGGTCTGCGAGGAGCTCGTTCATTGCGGTCCGGCCGGCTCTGCGCTGAAGACCAAGATCATCAACAACTATCTGGCTTCGGTCAGCGTGGTTGCCAATGCGGAAGCGCTGGCGCTGGCAAGCGCGGCGGGCCTGGATCGGGAGTTCCTGCGCGCCCTGTGGAAGAAAACCGTGGCGGGACGCGGCGCGCTGGAGACGGTCTACCCTGGCAAGGCCTTCGCCGGCGACTTCACGCCCGGGTTTTCGGCGCGGCTGGCCAGAAAGGATCTGAAGCTCGCACAGGAGCTTGGCGAACAATATGGCGTGCCGCTGGCCACCGGTGCCGCCGCGCGCGAGATGTTCACACTGCAGCAGACCCAGGGCCGCATCGATGACGACTGGACCGCCCTGCTCGACGTGCTCGAACGTTTGCCCAGCCAGGACAATCCCTCGGGCGGCCAAAAATAAGCATCATCTCGGCCGCGTCCGGAAGATTGAGCGATCATGCGCGGGGACGGTCGCGCGAATCGCTCTCTACGAGGTAGTCCGAGATGAAGATTTCCTATGGGTGGGTCGTGGTTGGCGCCGGCATGGCGATGACCTGCATCGGATTCGGCGCGATGATGGCGCTCGCTGTCTTTCTCGCGCCGATGGCCCAGCAGACGGGCTGGTCGCGCAGCGGCATCTCGTCGGTGGCCACCATCGACTTCCTGTTCATGGGCATCGGTTCGATCCTGTGGGGCATGCTGAGCGACCGCATCGGCTCGCGCCGCGTGGTGATGATCGGCGGCGTGCTGATGCTCGCGGGCCTGGTCGGCGCCAGCCGCGCGACCACGTTGCTGCAGCTGCAGCTCACCTTCGGTGTGCTGGTCGGGGCGGCGGCCGGCAGCTTCTATGCGCCGATGGTCGCGGTCGCCACAGGCTGGGTCGAACACCGGCGCAATCTCGCGGCAGCGCTGGTGTCGGCGGGCATGGGCATGGGGTCGATGATCGTCTCGCCCTTTGCCGGCTGGCTGCTCGGTCAGTACGACTGGCGCACGGCGATGCTGGTGGTCGGTATTGTGGCGGGCAGTGTGGTGCTGCTGGCCGCCTCGCTGGTGCGCGATCCGCCGGGCAGCTCGCGCGCCGAACGGTCCGCCGCGGCCGCCGCCGGGCCTGACCCCGAGTTCCCGCTGACGGCCAGTCAGGCGTTCTTCAAGCCGCAGTTCGTGATCGTCGCGCTGGCCCATTTCGCCTGCTGCGCCGCGCACTCCGGCCCCATCTTCCACATGGTCACCTATGCGGCCTTCTGCGGCCTGGCGCCGATGGTGGCGGTCAGCGTCTTCAGTCTGGCCGGTCTGTCGGGTCTGGGCGGTCGGATCGGCATGGGCATGATCGCCGACCGCAAGGGCGTCAAGCCGACGCTGGTTGCCGGCCTCATCTTGCAGGCGGTCTCGATCGCCACCTATGCGTTCGTCGACACGCTGCCCGCGTTCTATGCGCTGGCCATCGTCTTCGGCATCGCCTATGGCGGCGTCATGCCCCTGTATGCCGTGCTGATTCGCGACACCTTCGGTCCGCGGATCATGGGCACCATGTTCGGCGCGGTCAGCCTGTTCGCCAGCCTGGGCATGGCGCTGGGCCCCGGTGCCGGCGGCTTTGTGTTCGACACCTGGGGCAACTACTCGCGCCTGTACTTCGGCTCGTTCGTCATCGGGCTGTGCGCGGTGGTGGTGGCGCTGATGTTCAGGCCGGCACGTTACGGCGTGTCGGGGTCGCCGCCCGCATTGAATCCTGCGTGATCGCGCCGGGCCGCTAGGCCGGGCCGCCGCCCAGCCACTTGACCGTGACATCGCCGCGCGGCTGCGCCCGGCAGGCGAGCGTCAGACCGGCCTTTGCCTGCTGTGCACCGAGCGCGGCGTCGTTGCGCGGCAGCATGGCCACCTTGCCGACCTGCAGGTGACTGATGCACGCGCCGCAGTTGCCGCTGGCGCAGGTGTAGGGATAGTCGATTCCCGCGGCCACCGCGGCCTGCAGGATGGTCCGGTCGGCGGCGCAGTCGATGACTTGGCCGGTGTTGGCGATGGTGACGCGGTGAATCTTCGGGGAACGGGCCATGGTCGTGATCCTCAGGCGCTGACTGCGTGGCGTCGCGACACACCGGCGCGCGTCGACCCGAACTCGGGGTGGTACCAGGCCACCGACGGAAACCTCGTGAGGGCATAGCCGTACAGCGCCAGGCTGACGGCGGGTTCGGTGCCGATCACGCGCGTGCCGTGAATGTCGTGATCGGCCATCGCCATGCCGTTGCCGGGTTCGACCATCACTTCGCCCACCTGCACGACACTGGCGCGGCCCGGTTCGGAGCCGTTGTCGGTGCGGCGGAAGATCTGGTGGACCTCTCGGCCCGAGATCGCCGCATTGACGCACCAGATGCCATGGTCGTGCGGCGCGGCTTCCTTGCCGGGCATGCTGATGGTCAGGTACAGCGCATGGCCGTCGCCGTCCTCGACCAGCAGCGGATGGTTGCGGCCCTGGGCGACGGGCATCGCAAAGTCGGTCAGCGGAAACAGGTCGGCCTTGCGGGCCAGCGCCACCAGCTTGAGCTTGATCAGGTGCAGGGCACTGGGCGTGATGCCCTCCTTTGCGGTGATGCTGTGGACATCGGCCAGCAGCCTCGCGCAGGCGCGCTGGCGTTTTTCGCTCAGGATCATCGGAGCCCCTTCAAGGTCGGTGCATAAGCATAGCCGACGTGTCCGGTCTTCGCGCTGCTTGACCGGCGAGCAGCGTGCCGCTGGGCGCCGCGTCCGGATCGGCTGCGCCTGATGCCCGCCGTCACGGTGAGCGAGGACGAGATCGATCAGCTGCTGGTGCTGACCCGCCAGGCTATCGAGTCGGTGCGCTCGCGGATGTGACGGCGGCGGACGGCGCGGCGCTCAAGGGCGCTGCGCTCAGGGGCGCGGGCGCCGTCTGCGCGGATGCCGCCGGTCTGCCGTTCGGGTCGTCTTTCCAGCCTCCGCCCAGCGCCCTGTACAGCCCCACCTGGTTCTGCAGCTGAGCCAGCTGCACCTGGATCACCGCCTGCTGCACGGCGAACAGCGAGCGCTGCGCGTCGAGCACTTCAGCGAAGGTGGTGACGCCGCCGCGATAGCGGATCTCGGCGAGCCGCACGCGCGCTTCCTCGGCGCGGACCTGCGCCTGCAACGCGTTCAACTGGTCGCGCAGTGCCTCGCGGCCGGCCAGCGCATCGGCCACTTCGCGAAACGCCACCTGGATCGCCTTTTCGTACTGCGCGACAGCGATGTCGCGGCCGGCCTGCGAGCCCTCGAGGTTGGCCTTGTTGCGCCCGCCGTCGAAGATTGGCAGCGACACCGACGGGATGAAGCTCCAGGCCTGGCTGCCGGAGCTGAACAGACCCGACAGTTCGCCGCTGGCGAGCCCGAAGGTGCCGGTGAGCGCGATGCGCGGGAAGAAGGCGGCGCGCGCTGCACCGATGCTGGCGTTGGCCGACAGCAGGGTCTGTTCCGCGCCGCGGATGTCGGGCCGCTGGATCAGCAGATCGGAGGGCAGGCCGGGCGGCAGATCCGCCAGCGCGGTTCGGCGTGCCAGCGAGAGATCCTGCAGCATGCCGGCCGGAACCGGACTGCCGACCAGCAGCACCAGCGCGTTTTCGTCGAGTGCACGGCTGCGGGTGATCTGGGCGAGACTGGCCCGTGCGCCCTCGAGCAGGGTCAGCGCCTGCTGCAGGTCGGTCTCGGGTGCAACGCCGCCCTCGAATCGCAGGCGTGCAAGTTTCACCGAGGCTTCGCGGCTGGCGACGGTCTCGCGCGCCAGACGCAGCAGATCCTCGTCGGCCAGCAGGCTCAGCCAGGCATTGGCGATCGATGCGACCAGTCCGATGTGGGTCGTGCGCCGGGCCTCCTCGGTGGCGAAGTACGAGGCCAGCGCAGCTTCACTCAGCGCCCGGACCCGGCCGAAGAAATCAAGCTCGTAGGCGGTGCTGGCCAGCCCGACCTGGTAGTAGTCGGCGAGGAAGTTGACGCGCGCGGGCGTGGTCGCGCCGGAAATCTGCTGGCGTGTGTGCTGTGCCGAGCCAGTGAGCGTGGGTAATTGGTCGGCGCGCTGGATCTGGTAGGCGGCGCGGGCCCGTTCGATGGCCAGCACCGCGACACGCAGATCGCGGTTGTTGGCCAGCCCCAGGTCGATCAGCGACACCAGGCGCTCATCGGCGAAGTAGGTCCGCCAGGCGAGCTCCGCGGCAGGTTGTGCGGGGATGCCGGCCGTGGACTCGCGCGTGCCGGGGAAGCGTTCAGCCACCGGCGCTGCCGGTCGCTGGTACAGCGGCACCTGCGAACAACCGGCCAGGCCTGCGGCCAGCGCCAGGGCTGTGAGGGCGCGTTTGGATTTCAGCGGTGAATGCATGTCAGCCTTCCCCCGCGGCGCCGCTGGCCGGCTGCGGTGGCACCGGCGCAGCGTCAGTCGCCGCCGATGTCCTGCCGCGCGGCGGGCGACCCTTGAACACCTTGCGGATCGCCACGAAGAACACCGGCACCAGCAGCAGCGCCAGCACAGTGGCGGTGAGGACGCCGCCGATCACGCCGCTGCCGATCGCCCGCTGACCGGCCGAACCGGCGCCAGTGGCAAGAGCCAGCGGCAGCACGCCCATCAGGAATGCGAGCGAGGTCATGACGATCGGACGCATGCGCAGACGCACCGCCTGCAGCGTGGCCTCGACCAGCCCCATGCCCTGCTGCTGCAGGTCACGTGCGAACTCGATGATCAGGATGGCGTTCTTGGCCGACAGCCCGATGATCGTCACCAGTCCGACGGTGAAGTACACGTCGTTCGGATAGCCGCGCAGTATGGCCGCCGCAACCGCGCCGATCACGCCCAGCGGCACGGCCAGCAGCACCGCGAAGGGGATCGACCAGCTTTCGTACAGGGCGGCCAGGCACAGGAAGGCCGCCAGCAGCGAGAACGCCAGCAGCAGCGGCGCCTTGCTGCCCGACAGCTTTTCCTCGCGCGACAATCCGGTCCACTCGAAGCTGATGCCGGGGGGCAGTTGCGCGGCGAGCCGCTCCATCTCGGCCATCGCGTCGCCGGTGCTGAAGCCGGGCGCCGCGTCGCCTGCGATACGCATCGACGGGTAGCCGTTGAACCGGATGGCCTGCATGGCGCCGCTGACCCAGGCGGTGGTCGCGAATGCCGAGAACGGCACCGCCCGGCCCTGCGCGTTCTGCACCGTCAGCGCCAGCAGGTCGTCCGGCTGCATGCGCCGCGACGGATCGGCCTGGACGATCACGCGCTGCAGCCGACCGGCGTTCGGGAAGTCGTTGACGTAGGCCGAACCGAGCGCCGTCGACAGGGTGCTGCCGATCGCATCGAATCCCACGCCCAGCGCGGCGGCCTTGTCGCGGTCGATGTCGACCCGCAACTGCGGCGCGTCCTCCAGACCGTCGGGGCGCACCCCGGCCAGCACCTTGCTCTTGCCGGCCATGCCGAGCATCTGGTTGCGCGCGGCCAGCAGTGTTTCGCGCCCGGCGCCGCCACGGTCCTGCAGCCGGAAGTTGAAGCCCGTCGCGCTGCCCAGCTCAGGAATGGGCGGCGGGCTGACCGCGAAGATGAACGCGTCCTTGACCGACATCAGCGCGCCGAACGCGCGTCCGGCAATCGCCTGTGCCGAGCTTTGCGGGCCGGTGCGCTCGTCCCACGGCTTGAAGGTGACGAAGGCGAGCGCCGCGTTCTGTCCGACGCCGGAAAAGCTGAACCCGATCACGCCGACCATCTGCGCGACCTCCGGCTGCTTGAGGAAGAACGCTTCGACCTGGCGGACCACATCGAGCGTGCGATTGGCGGTGGCGCCCGGGGGCAGCTGGATGTTGGCGATCACATAGCCCTGATCCTCGTTGGGCAGGAAGGACGAGGGCATGCGCACGAACAGCGCACCGCAGGCCACGACCAGCGCCACATAGACCAGCAGCCAGATCCAGACGCGGCGCAGCGCCGCGCCCACCACGCGGCCGGTGCCCTGGGTCGTGCGCCGGAAGCCGCGGTTGAACCAGCCGAACAGGCCGCCGCGATCGTGATGGCCCGGGGCGACCGGCTTGAGCAGCGTGGCGCACAAGGCGGGCGTCAGGCTCAGCGCGAGAAAGGCCGAGAACAGCATCGAGGTGATCATCGTCACGGCGAACTGGCGGTAGATGTTGCCCACCGAGCCGGCGAAGAACGCCAGCGGCACGAACACCGAGATCAGCACCACGGTGACGCCGATGATGGCGCCGTAGATCTGCCCCATCGCCTTCTTCGTGGCCTCGCGCGGCGGCAGGCCTTCCTCGCTCATGATGCGCTCGACGTTCTCCACCACCACGAT
>DAONCJ010000129.1:0-8467 GCA_035401985.1 Burkholderiaceae bacterium
TCCGCAGCGATGCGATGATCGTCGCACCGTGTTCGATGCGCACGCTGGCAGCGACGGCCCTGCCGCCGTTGTCGGTCGTCATCGTGGCGCTGCTGATCTGGCAATACCTGATCCCGCTCGGTATCGTGCCGGGCGTTCGCGCCGAATACCTGGGCACGCCTTCGGGCGTCTGGGAAGCCGCCACCGAGCTCGCCCGTCGCGGCTACGGCGGCCACGATCTGTTCGACCACGTCCGCGCCAGCGTGTTTCGCACGGTCACCGGCTTCACGGTGGCCGCCTGCATCGGGGTCCCGCTGGGCATCGTGCTTGGCCATAACCGGCGGGCCGGAGCGTTCTTGCTGCCGATCTTCGGTTTCCTGCGGCCGATTCCCGCCCTCGCCTTCGTGCCCATCGTCGTGATCTGGTTCGGCATCGGCGAGTTCGCCAAGATCTTCGTCATCTTCATGACGGCTTTTCTCTACGTGCTGCTCGGTTCAGTCAGCGGCGTGCGGTCGGTCCCCGCCGACTACTTTCGACTGGGACGCAACTATCACCTGTCCACCGCTTCGACATTGTTCCGCGTGGTGCTGCCGGCCGCCCTGCCCGAGATATTCGTCAGTCTTCGCACCGCGATGGCGTTGAGCTGGGCGGTGGTGGTCGCCTCCGAACTCATCGCCGCGCAGGTCGGCCTGGGCTTCCTTATCCAGAGCGCCTCGCAGGTCTACGCGATCAACAAGGTCTATGTCGGCGTGGCGCTGATCGGACTGGTCGGCGTGGCCATCGACATGCTGTTCCTGATCATCGAGCGGCGTCTGTTGCACTGGGTGGGACGATGAGCGCGCAGGCGGCGACCCCGGTGCAGATCGAACTGCAAGCGGCCTGCAAATCCTTCGACACCCGCGCAGGCAGCCGGCTTGCGCTCGATGCGGTGTCGTTCCAGGTCCGGGCCGGCGAAACCGCCACCGTCATCGGACCGACCGGCTGCGGCAAGACCACCATCCTCAATCTCGTGGCCGGATTCACGCTGCCCACGAGCGGGCAGGTCCTGATCGGCGGACAGCCGGTGACAGAACCGGGCCCCGATCGCGGCTTCATGTTTCAGCGCCCCACCCTGCTGCCCTGGATGACGGTGGCGGACAACGTCGCCTTCCCCTGCCGTCATGGCAACGGATTGGGCCGCCAGCGCTCCGCTTCGGAACTGGCGCAGGCCGTCGATCACTACCTCGACAGCGTCGGGCTTCGCGACGCGCGTGACCTGTATCCCCATCAGATGTCGGGCGGCATGCAGTCACGGGCGGCGCTCGCGCGCCTGCTGATCGCTGAAAGCTCCGTGCTGCTGATGGACGAACCCTTCGCCGCACTGGATGCGCAGACCCGGCTGTCGATGCAGCAGCTGCTCAAGCACGTGGTGAAGTCCGAAGGCTTGCGCACCGTGCTGTTCATCACGCACGACGTCGAAGAGGCGCTGCTCATCTCGGACCACGTCTTCCTGATGTCGGCCGCACCGGGCCGGATCATCCGCCACGTCGAAGTGCCCTTCAGCGAGCACGAGAGTTACCGCGACCGGGTGCTGCGCCCGGCTTTCAACGAGCTCAAGCACGAGCTCATCGATCAACTCGAACGGCTCGTGCCGACCTGAAGGTCGATGCGTGTCCGGTCGAGCAAACTTGGGGATAGGGTCATGACATTGCGCTCGAAACTGCTGGCAGGCGTCACGGGTCTGCTGATTACCGGTTCGATGTGGATCGCAGGGTCGGCAGGCGCTGCCGACGCCGTGCCTCCGGTGAAGGTCGAGGGCGGGCTGCAGGTGGTCAAGCTCGCCTGGGGTCCGGGCGCCTCGTGGGACTTCGCCTATGCCCAGCACGTCAACGTGTGGCGCCGCTTCGGGCTGAAGGTCGACATGGTCGAGGGCGCCAACGGTGCCGCACTGCTGTCGTTTCTGGGCAGCGGCGAAATCCATACCGCCACGATGGCTCCTTCGGCCATGATCGTCGCCAACTCGATCGGCATCAATCTGCGGGTCGTCTATGCCGATGCGAGCACGACCAAGCTCGGCCTGTATGCGAATCCCGCGTCGGGCATGACCGCCGACCCCAGGACATGGAAAGGCAAGAACATCGGGATCGCCAAGAACTCGCAGGCGGACTACGCGCTGCGCTGGTCGCTGCAGAAGGCCGGCATGAAGCCCAGCGATGTCAACATGGTCGTACTCGCACCGCCGGTGGCGGTCCCCGCCTATCAGCGCAACCAGATCGACGGCTATTACGTCTGGGACGTCTGGGGTGCGCGACTCGAGGCATCGGGCGCGAAACTGGTCCAGCGCGCGGTGGACGTGGGATTCCCGTCGAGTTCGATCTGGACGATGACCAAGGAGTTCCTGGCGGCCAATCCGGATGTCGCCGCACGGTTTGTCGCCTCTCTGAATCAGGCCAACATCGAGATGCGCGACGCACTCGCCAAGGGCGGCCCCGATGCCGAGGTCGTCTACGCGGCCATCGGCAAGGCCAACGGAGTCGATCGCGCAGCGGCCGAGCAGTTGCTCAAGGCGCAACCGCCGGCGACCATCCAGACCCTGCTGTCGGCTGATTCGCCCCTGTCGCTGGTCAGCGCGACCGGGCTGGCGGCTCAGGTGGCGCAGCAGGCCCGTATCGCCGTCGAGGCGGAGGCGATCAAGCAGGCCCCCGCCAATCCGGCAGACCTGATCGCCCCGCGCTCGCTGCTGGACGAAGCCTTGAAGATCAAGGATTCGCGCGGATCACGCTGAGGCGGTCTGCTTCCGCAGGGGCCATTCGCCCCTTCGAGGTCGGCCCGCACGGACGGGCGCGACCGAACGGGCGGGTGCGACCGCACCCTGCCGTCATCCCAGCTTGTACAGCCTGGCCGCGTTGTCGCAGACCAGCTTGCGCCGCGTGGCCTGCGGCAGGTGCCCGAGCTCGCGCGTGACGAACTCCCGTGAATCCGGCCAGATGCCGTCGGGGTGTGGAAAGTCCGATCCCCACATCACGTTGTCCTCGCCGAGATCACTCAGCAGCTTGATGCCGACGGGGTCCGACTGGTAGGTGGCGTAGCACTGCCGGTGCCAGTACTCGCTGGGCTTCATGGTCAGCTCGAGGTCCTTGAACTGGTCCTCCCACTCCATGTCCATGTGCTGCAGCACATACGGAATCCAGCCCAGACCGGCCTCGCCGATCACGACCTTCAGGCCGGGATAACGCTCCAGTGCGCCGCTGTACATCAGCTGCATCAGCATGATGCTCATGTGCATCTGGAAGCCGGTGATGTGGGTCGCGAACGCGCGGCGCGCGACCTTCGGGCTCATCTTCGTGTAATCGGGCGAGCGCCCACCGATGGTGTGGAAGTGCACCGGCAGACCGGTCTCTTCGGCGACGCGCCATAGCGGTTCGTAGAACTCGTCGTACAGCGGAATCATGTCGGGCCGATTGGCCACATCGATGCCGCGCACGCCGCGCGCAGCGGCCCGCTTCACCTCCGCCACCGCCGCTTCCATGTCATGGCTGGGAATGTTCGCCAGACCGATCAGCCGATCAGGCGCGCTGCGGCAGAAGTCGTGCAGCCAGTCGTTGTAGATGCGCAGCATCTCGACGGCGGCCTGCGGATCGTTCAGGCGGCCGCTGGACCCGAGCACGCCATACAGCACCTCGGCCTGGACCCCGTCGAGATCCTGGTCGCCCAGGCGCAGCGCCGGTTCGGTCAGCCGGCGGATGCCCTTCTTTCCGTCGTCATAAAGGCCCGTCGAGGCCATCCGGTCGGAGCGGTGAATCACGCCCGGCACATAGGCCCGCCCGCCGGAGCCCATGCCGTTGACCAGCCCGAACTGCGCACCATTGCGGCTCACCCAGCGCGGACCCGCGGGGCCTTCCTCGACGTAGGGCATGCGATCGCGCAGGTGGGCCGATGCATTCACGGTGAACAGATCGGGCGGCAGCCAGATCAGGTCCACATGGCCATCGGCCGAGATCATGTCGTATTGCATCGCCGGCTGCTCCTTGAAGAGGGATCAGGCGCTGAGTTCGGGGGCGACCCACAAAGGGGCTTCGCCTCGGATCACGCGCTGCACGTTGTCGAAGGCATTGCGCAGCCGGGCCGGATTGCTCTCCTGCGTCGGTCCCGCCATGTGCGCGGTGAGCAGCACATTGTCGAGCCCGAACAAAGGGTGGTCGGCCGGCGGCGGCTCCACTTCGTACACATCGAGCCCCGCCCCGGCAATCGACCGTGAAGCAAGCGCCCGATGCAGGGCCCGCTCGTCGACCACCGGTCCGCGGCTGGTATTGATCAGCAGGGCCGTCGGCTTCATGCGCGCCAGTTCGGCTTCACCCACCATCGCGCGGGTGGAGTCGTTCAGGGGCACGTGCAGCGAGACCACATCGCTGTCGCGCAGCAGTTCGCCGAACAGCCTGAACCGGACGTCGAGCGCATCTTCGACGTCTTCGGGAAGCCGCGCGATGTCGTAGTAACGCACCCGCATGCCGAAGGCCTGGGCGAGCCGGGCGGTCTTCTTGCCAATCGTGCCCATGCCGACGATGCCCAGCGTCTGCCCGCGCAGTTCGTGCAGCCGCGGCGTCGACGGACCGCGCCAGCGGCCGGCCACGACATGGGCGTGCTGGCTGAGCAGCTGCCGCGACAGCCCGAGCATGAACATCAGCGCGTGCTCGGACACGGCCACCGCGTTGGCCCCGCCGTTGTTGGACATCGGCACGCCGGCCTTGCGGGCGGCGGCGATGTCGGCCCGGTCGTAGCCGGCGCTCAGCAGCTGGATCAGACGCAGGCGCGGCGCGATCCGGAAGAGTTCCGGCTTCACCAGCATGTCGACGAAACCCACCAGGTACTCGGCCTGACCCATGACCTCTACCCAGCGGGCGTCGGCCGGGCTCGAGATGACCAGATCGAGGCCATCGGGCACCATCTGCCGGACCCGCTCCTCATCGACCATCTGCTGGGTCACCACCACGACACGCGGATTCATCCAATGCTCCTGAAACGATCGACTTGATCAGGTGGGCCGGCCTCAGGCCGGTGCGGTCTCGGCGCCGGCTTCCTGACGCCGGCGATAGGTCTGGCCGAACTCGCGCGTTGTCGCATACACCTGCGGCAGCGGGCGGCCCTGGGGCAGGGTCATCCAGATGCGCAGCAGCAGGCGCCGGCGCTCCGGCTCCTCGTGGTCTTCGTATGTGGTGCGCGAATGCAGCACCGAGAAGTTGTTGCCGATCTGCATGTCGCCCGGCTCCATGGCGAACGCCAGATGCCAGGCCGGGGCGTTGCAGATCTCGTCGATCAAATCGAGCACTTCGGTCTGCTGGGGCGTCAGCCGCGGCACCTCGGGAAAGCGCTGCGCCGTCTTGATGTAGGCGCGCTTGTGCAGCACGTTCAGGTGGCCGGCGTGCCAGGTGAAGATCGGCACCGACTGGATCTTGATGTCGGCCGGGTTCTGCGCGCGCGCATCGAAATGGAAGGGCTCCTGAGCAACCTTCGCCAGCTCGGGGTTGCGCCGCAGGATTTCGTTGAACAGCGCTCCGGCACTCATCAGCTTGCTGATCCCGCCCGACTTGGCCGTGCGCATGCACAGCAGCATGAAGGCGTCGCCGCCATCGTTGTGGAACTGAAGCTCGCGATTGGTTTCGTAGCCGCGCGTGCTCTCGCTGGTCTCGACGCTCTTGCCGGTGTCGGTGACCTGATGCATCAGGCTGCCCGCCTTGTCCTGCCCCTCGGCCATGCCGACGTGGCTGGCCAGCCCCCAGAACAGCAGGCGCGCATCATCGAGGCTGTAGCGCTCGATCGGCAGACCGCGCAACAGCGCGAAGCCACGACCGTCGGCCACCTCGGCCCGGATGCCGGCCAGGCGGGGCGCCAGTGTGGGCAGCGGAAAGTCTTCGGGTCCGATCGAGAACAGCGAGGTGCCGGCGGACTTGACCTTGGCGAGCGCACGATCGATCTCGGCGATATCGGCTGCGGCAAGCACATGGATCCAGTCGGTGCGTGCGCGCATCTGCTCGCCGGTCCACACGGCGGGGCCGGTCACGGCGCGATCCAGAACTTCAGTCATTGTCTTCTCCACGTCGATGATTCGGAGACCGCATCACTGCGGCCGGATGCTGAGTCGATGGTGCAGTGAGGCCGGTCAGCCAGCCGGCGAGAGCTTCAGTTCGCGCGCGATGCGCAGCGATTCCTCGGTGTCGGTCTTGAGCCTGAGCGCCAGGTCTTCAGGCGTGCTCCAGATGAGGTCAGAACCAAGCGCCCGCTGCTTGTCGACGAATTCGGGCATCGTGAGCACCCGGCGCGCCGCCTCGGAAATCTGCCGGACGATGGCCCCGGGCAGGCCGGCCGGAGCGTGCAGCGCATACCAGCTGTCGACCCGGAATTTCGATTCACCCGATTCGGTGAAGGTCGGCACATTCGGCAGGGCGCCCACCCGCTTTTCTGACGACACCCCGATCGGCTTGAGCCGACCCGTCCGGATCTGCGGCAGCATCACCGGCACCAGCGCCACCGCCAGATCGATCTGGCCGGACATCGCATCGGTCATCGCCGCCGCGCCGCCCTTGTAGGGCACGTGCAGGATGTCGATGCCGGACTGGGCATTGAGCAGTTTGGCGACGTATTCGAGCGAGGCGCTGCCGATCGTCAGGCGCCCAGGACGCGCGCGCGCAGCGGCCAGCAGTTCACGCACGGTCGAGAACGGCGCCGACGGATTGGCACAGACGACGAAGGCCATCTGGTTGATCTGCGTGATGGGCGCCAGTGTCTTCTGCGGATCGAACGGCGGCACAGGTCCGGTGGCGAAGTTGGTGGCCAGCCCGGAGGTGCTGAGCAGCAGCGTGTAGCCGTCGGGCGCGGACCGCATTGCAACATCGGTGCCAATGTGGGTCGCCGCGCCCGGACGATTGTCGATGACGATCTGCTGATTCAGTTCGCGGCCAAGCAGTTCGGCAAAGGCACGGGCGACGATGTCGGTCGTGCCGCCCGGCGGATAGGGAACGATCAGCTTGATCGGCCGGGCCGGATACGTCTGCGCCATCAGCGGCGACACGCCTGCCCACGCGGTGCCGGCGATGGCTCCGCCGATCAGCCGTCGCCGGAGAGCGATGGGGGATGTCCGGTTCACATGAATCCTCTGCTGCAGCATGCTGTTGATCGAGGGGCCCGGTGCCGCACCGATGACCCGCTTCAGAGCGAGTCTGCACCGTCTGGCCTGCGCAGGCGTCAGCGCGGCAAAGGCTGCGTCTCGATAAAGCGCCGCACGGAAGGTCGACACGACCGCAACCGATTGCATCAAGCCGTTCGCGTGATTCAGTATTGACGACTCACCGGGCAGCCGCCCCATCATTCACCTGGAGGAAAGACCCATGGCGGAAGACCGCTTTCCCGTCGAGGCCGGACACATTCTGATGTTCGCGCGCGCCGTCGGCGACGAAAATCCGATCTATGCCGATGAGGCCTATGCCAAGACCACCGAAGTCGGGCATGTGATCGCACCGCCCACGTTCGTGCAGGCCAGCGCGCAGTTCAATCCCGAATACCACCTGCGCATCCACCAGGGCCAGCCCTGGTTCGGCTCGGGCGGCAAGCCCAGCGGACTGCCCGAGGGCACCAAGCCCGCGTCCACAGGCAGCCTGCATGCCGAGCAGCACTACGAATACCACCGCAACCCGAAGCCGGGCGACGTGCTGACCGTCACCCGCATGCCGGGCAAGACCTGGCAGCGCGAAAGCCCGCGTGCCGGCAAGCTGAATTTCACCGAGACCATCACCGAGTACCGCGATCAGCACGGCGAACTGGTGGTGACGGCCCGCAGCGTCGGCGTGCGCACCGAGCGTCCGGTCGATCAGAAGTAGGAGATCCTCAGATGGCACTGAAAGCAAAGCAGCTCAAGGTGGGCGATCAGCACACCGAACGTCTGGTCGAGGATCTCAAGCGCACGCAGCTCGTCATGTATGCGGGCGCCAGCGGCGACTACAACCCGCTGCACACCGACGAGGTCTACACCCGCGAGGCGGCCGGCTATCCGAGCGTGTTCGCGCACGGCATGCTGACGATGGGCATGACCGGCCGGATGCTGACCAACTACGTCGGCGACGGCCGGCTGACGAAATACGGCGTGCGCTTCACCAATCAGGTCTGGCCGGGCGACACGCTCGATGCCACGGCCACGGTCGACGCGATTCGCCACGAAGGCGGACAGAGCTTCGTCGACCTGAGCATCACGACGCGCAACCAGAATGGCGTCGAGGTGATCAAGGGCAATGCGACGGCGCGTATCGACGCCTGAGCGGACGGTGGCGGGCGCGTGATCGGGGCCCCATGATCCGGCGGGCGGTGGCCCAGGCGCTGTGGCGGCTGCTCGCGCTGCTGTGTGTCGTGCTGGGTCTGATCGGGGTGATCCTGCCGGGTCTGCCGACCGTGCCCTTCCTGCTGGTGGCGGCCTGGGCCGGCGGACGCGGCTGGCCCCGGCTGGAGGCCTGGCTGCTGGCGC
>DAONCJ010000130.1:0-8358 GCA_035401985.1 Burkholderiaceae bacterium
GCCCGGCTGCAGGCCGTCGGAGATCCGGGAACCGTCGTGGTGGCTCCTTCTACCCGGCGCCTCACCGCTGGCATGTTCGACTACAAGGACCTCGGGAACCATCGATTCAAGGGTTTCGATGAACCGGTGCTCGTGTCGCAGGTGTTGGGCGTGAGCGATGCGGTGAGCCGGTTCGAGGCCCGCCATTCCAGTTCATTGCCGGCACTCGTCGGCCGCGATGACGTGCTCCGGACGCTAAGCGAGTACTGGAGCGTGGCCTGCGAAGGCGCGGGGCAGGTCGTTCTCCTCTCGGCCGACCCGGGGGTCGGCAAATCGCGCATCGTCGCCGCACTGGAGGCCGAGCTTCCCGTCGTGACCGGACGCGTGCTGCGCTACTTCTGCTCGCCGTACCATGCCGGCAGCCCGCTGCATCCGATGGCGGTCAATCTGGCGCGGGCATGTCGCAGTCAGCCCGGTGAAGACCCGTCGGTGCGCATCGACCGGCTCGCCGATCTGTTCGACCTCGCCGAGCGCCCTGACACGGGCAAGGATCTGGGGCTGCTGTGCGAGCTGCTGTCGTGGGAGGCGCCTCCCGAACGGGTCGAGCCCTTCACGGGCACCCCCCAGCAGAAGAAGAGCCGGCTTTTCGACATGCTGTGCAGCCAGCTCGAACGTGCTGCACTGGTCGAGCCCCAGATGGTGGTCCTTGAGGACGCGCACTGGGCCGACCCGACGTCGCTCGAACTGATCGAGCAGCTCATCGCCAGGGTCGAGAAGTGCGCGGTGATGGTCGTGATCACATCCCGGCCGGAGTTCGAGCCGTCGTGGTCCGGGGCGCCGGGCATCAGACGCATCACGCTGAATCGCCTGGATCGCGACGCGAGCGCCCGGATTGTCGCGCGCGTCGCGGGCGGGCGGACACTGCCTGCCGATCTGCTGGAAAACATCCTGGCGCGTACCGATGGCGTGCCGCTGTACCTCGAGGAGCTGACCAGCGCGGTGCTCGAAAGCGGAATCCTGCGTGATGCGCCGGTCGGGCTCGAACTGCGCGGGCCGCTGGCCGCCATGTCGGTGCCGATGAGTCTTACCGCCTCGCTGCTGGCCCGGCTCGACCGGCTCGCGCCGGTGAAGGCGATCGCGCAGATCGGCGCGGCGATCGGGCGCGAGTTCGACTACGCGCTGCTGTCCGAGGTCGCGCGCTGGCCGACGGCGCAGCTCGACGATGCGCTCGCCCGGCTGGTGGCTTCGGGCCTGCTGATCGAGCGGGTCCAGGCCGGCATGCGGACCTTCAATTTCAAGCACGGGCTGGTGCAGGCGGTCACCTACTCGACCCTGCTGCGGGCCCGCCGCCAGCCCCTGCACGCGCTGATCGCCACGGCGCTGGAGACCCGGTTTCCGGAGGCGGTCGCCAGCCACCCCGAAATCCTTGCCCGGCATCTGGCCGAGGCGGGCCTGGACGATCGCGCCATCCTGGCATTCCGGCAGGCCGGTGAACTGGCGCTTTCGCGTTCGGCCGAGACCGAGGCGGCCGCGCACCTGGGACAAGCCCTGGCCCTGCTGCAGTCGCGGCCCGAAGGCGAAGCGCGGGACCGCCTCGAGCTGTCGCTGCAGACCGCTTACGGGACGGCAACCAGCATCGCCTTCGGCTATGCGGACGCCCGAACGATCGCTGCTCTGGAGCGGGCTCGTGAGCTCGTCCACCGCGTCGGCGCCAACGAGGGTGTGAACACCATCTTCAACGGCCTCTACGTGTTCCATTCGAACCGTGCCGAGACACCCTCGTGTCTGGCCCTCGGCTTCGAGTTCCTCGGCATCGCCGAGCAGGCCGGCGACCCGCTGGCGCTGCTCGGCGCCAACCGCATGGTGGCGTCCACCTACCTGATGATGGGGCAATATCGCCGAAGCCGACCCTATTGCGAAAGGGCCAGTGCACTGGCCCTGGTCGAGGCCGAGTCGAGGCAGAGGATGCGCCTGATCGAGGATCCGGGCATAGAAGCCATGCGCGGTCTGGCGATCATGCACTGGCATGACGGCGAGGTCGAAAGGGCCATGGGTGTCGAGCGGGACATCCTGCTGTACGCCACCGGCATCGGAAATGCCAGCACGCTGGCCAGCGTGCTGGCGATCGTGACGTGCACGTCGGCGTTCAGGCGCCGCGATCTCGAGGCCATGGACGTCATGAGCGAACGCCTGATCACGCACGCCCGACGCTCGCGTCTGCCCATCTGGGAATCGCTCGGCAGAGCCGCCCGCGGCTGGCTGCTGATCCATCGGGGCCGCGCCAGCGAGGGCGTCGCCGACCTCGAGCAGGTGCTGTCGCACAGCGAGCGCGCGCCCGGGCAGGCGGTGCGGCTGATGCACCTGAACATGCTGGCCGAGGGTTATCAGGCACTCGGCAAGTTCCGCCTGGCCAGCGAGCTGTTCGATCGGGCGCTCGAACTGGCAGACAGGACGGGCGCCCACTACTACACCCCCGAAATCTGGCGCCTGCGGGCCCGTCTCCTGCTCGTGACCGACGCGCCCGACGCGCGCTCGCAGGCGAGGTCGGCGCTGAGCCGCGCCCTGGCGATCGCTCGCGACCAGGGGGCGGTGATGTTCGAGCTGCATGCGGCCTGCGATCTGTGGCGGATGCAGCGCGATGCGCCCGGCGAGGGCGGCCCGGACGATGAACGAATCGACCCGATGGCGATGGCGCGCGCAGCCGGGGTCGATCAGATGGGACTCGAGCAGGTCGCCCGGCTGATGGCATAGCGCCCGGCCGGTTCAGCGTGACGGCGGGTCTGCCCGAAGTGCGGGTCTGCGCGACATGCGGGTCAGCGCGGCGTGCGGTTCAGCCCGCGACGCCCGGTTCAGCCGCCTTCGCTGGCCGCACTGCCCAGGATGTCGAGCAGCGGCTGTCCGTAGCGCTCGAGCTTGCGCGCGCCGATGCCGGGCACATTGGCCAGCGCATCGGCATTGCGAGGCCGCAGACGCGTGATCTCGGCCAGCGTGGCGTCGTGCAGGATCACATAGGCAGGGACCGACTGTGTCTTGGCCTCCTCGCGCCGCCATGCCTTCAGGCGTTCGAACAGCGCCTGTGCGGCCGGCGAGTCGCCAACGCCCACCGGGGCTCGGCCCGTCGCGCCGCCTGCCGGGCCGCCGGAGCGCTTGCGCGACGACCGGCCTGCGCCGGGCTGGCGCACCGTCTCGCGCATCGACACCGTCTGCTCGCCGCGCAGCACCGGGCGGGATGCGTCGGTCAGCCGCAGTGCGCCATGCGATTCATGGTCGACCTGCAGCAGCCCCAGCGCCACCATCTGCCGGAACACCCCCCGCCAGGCGGGCTCTTCGAGGTCGCTGCCGATGCCGAACACGCTGAGCGCCTCGTGCTGCCAGCGCTGTGTTCGTTCGGTGGACCGGCCGCGCAGCACGTCGATCAGGTGCACGACACCGAAGCGCTGACCGGTGCGGTAAACGCAGGACAGCGCCTTGCGCACGGCCTCGGTCGCATCCCAGGTGCGCGGCGGCGTCAGGCAGTTGTCGCAGTTGCCGCAGGGCTGGCTGTCCTCGCCGAAGTAGGCCAGCAGCCGCACGCGCCGGCAGGCCGCGGTCTCGCACAGACCGAGCAGGGCGTCCAGCTTGGCGCCGCTGACCCGCTTGTATGCCTCATCGGCCTCGGACTCGTCGATCATCCGGCGCTGCTGCACCACGTCGGCCAGGCCGTAGCTCATCCAGGCATCGGCCGACGCGCCATCGCGTCCCGCGCGCCCGGTCTCCTGGTAGTAGCCCTCGATGCTCTTGGGCAGATCGAGGTGCGCCACGAAGCGCACGTCGGGCTTGTCGATGCCCATGCCGAAGGCAATCGTGGCGACCACCACGATGCCATCCTCGCGCTGGAAGCGTGCCTGATTGGCCGCGCGTGCGGCCTGATCCATTCCGGCGTGGTACGGGAGGGCATTCACGCCGCGTTCGCTCAGCCAGATGGCGGTTTCATCGACCTTGCGACGCGACAGGCAGTAGACGATGCCGCAGTCGCCCTCGTGTTCCTCGCTGATGAAGCGCAGCAGCTGGCTGCGAGGCTCTTCCTTGTCGACGATCGCATAGCGGATGTTCGGACGATCGAAGCTCGACACGAACACCCGGGCGTCGGTCAGCCCCAGGCGTTCGAGGATCTCGACGCGCGTCTGCGGATCGGCCGTGGCGGTGAGCGCAACCCTGGGCACGCCGGGAAAGCGCTCGTGCAGGATCGACAGCTGGAGGTACTCGGGCCGGAAGTCGTGGCCCCATTGCGAGACGCAGTGCGCTTCGTCGATCGCGAACAGCGCGATGCCGGCCTGGCTGCCCGGGGTCCGGCCGGACGAGTCGTCGGCGCGTGGGTCGCGGGGGGCGCCGTGATCCCGCGGGTCGCCCTCGTCTTCACCGTCAGGGTCGGCGCGCCGACCGGCGAGCCGGGCCAGCAGCCCCTGGAAGCTGTCGGTCATCAGGCGTTCGGGCGCCACATAAAGCAGGTCGAGTTCGCCAGCCAGCAGCGCGTTTTCGACCGCGCGTGCCTCGCGCGCATCGAGCGAGGAATTCAGGAAGGCTGCGCGCACGCCGTTCTGGCGCAGCGCCGCGACCTGGTCCTGCATCAGGGCGATCAGCGGCGAGACGACGATGCCGGTGCCGGCGCGCAGCAGGGCCGGCACCTGGTAGCACAGCGACTTGCCGCCGCCCGTGGGCATCAGCACCAGACAGTCGCCGCCGTCGGCGATGTGCTGGACGATGTCGGCCTGCGGGCCGCGGAAGGCGGGGTGACCGAAAGTGCGCTGCAGTACTGCGACGGCTCTGCCGGCCGCGCTGGCGTCCTGGCCCGCAGACGGCGACGACACGCTCAGGGATGGCGACGGCATGTCGGGCTCAGGCCGCGGCATGCAGGCCGGTGGCGGCGCTGGCGTGCGGCGCGCTGAACTGCATGACGCCATCGTCGACCTGTCCCAGTCGAAGCATCAGGATGTCGCGCGCGTAGTTCTGGTGGAGCTTCCAGGGCGCCTTGGATCCGGGCGCCGGGAACATGCCCTGGGCGCGCTGGAAATAGCCTGACGAAAAATCGACCCAGGGCTCGGGCGTGACCGTGGGGTCGTTCAGGACCGGCACGCAGCGGGTGGTACCGGTGCGCCGCATGTGGTCGAGCAGCCGGCAGACGTACTCGCTGGTGAGATCGGCCTTCAGCGTCCACGAGGCGTTGGTGTAGCCGAACGACACGGCAAGGTTGGGCACGCCGCTGTACATCATGGCCTTGTAGCTGAGGCAGCGTGGCAGGTCGGGTTTCTGACCGTCGACGGTGAATTCGATGCCGCTGAGGAACTGCAGCTCGAGCCCGGTGGCGGTGACGATGACGTCGGCGGCCAGCTCCTGGCCGCTGACCAGGCGGATGCCGTGTTCGGTGAAGGTGTCGATGCGGTCGGTGACCACCGAGGCCCGACCCGAGCGGATGGCCTTGAACAGATCACCGTCGGGCACCAGGCACAGGCGCTGTTCCCAGGGGTTGTAGCGCGGCGTGAAGTGGGTGTCGACGTCGAAGTCGGGGCCGAGCTGCTCACGCACGAGCTTGATCAGACCATCACGGGCCAACTTGGGCCGGCTGCGGCACAGGTTGTAGAAGTACATGCCGAGCAGGACATTCTTCCAGCGGGTGAGCGCATAGGCCAGCCGGGTCGGCAGCCAGCGGCGCAGCCGGTTGGCCAGCGCATCGACCGAGGGGCGCGACACCACGTAGGTAGGCGAGCGCTGCAGCATCGTGACGTGCTCGGCTTCGCGGGCCAGTTCGGGCAGCAGCGTGACCGCCGTGGCGCCACTGCCGATGACCACCACCCGCTTGCCGGCGTACTGCAGGTCGTCGGGCCATTGCTGCGGATGGACGATGCGGCCGCTGAAGCGCTCACGACCCGGAAAGTCGGGCTCGTAGCCGTGGTCGTAGTTGTAATAGCCGCCGCACATGTAAAGGAAATTGCAGGTGAAGCGTCGGACGGTGCGTTCGGCGCCCTGCTCGACTTCGAGCGTCCAGGTGGAGGAGGCGCTGGACCAGTGCGCGCTGGTCACACGATGGCCGAATCGGATTCGGCGGTCGATGCCATATTCGCGCGCGGTGTCGTTCAGGTACTTCAGGATCGAGGCGCCGTCGGCGATGGATTTGTCGTCGGTCCAGGGCCGAAACGAGAAGCCCAGCGTGTACATGTCCGAATCGGAGCGCACGCCCGGATAGCGGAACAGATCCCAGGTGCCGCCGATCGCCTCGCGGCCCTCGAGGATGAGGTAGCTGTGGTCGGGGCAGCGGGCCTGCAGATGGTAGCCGGCGCCGATGCCCGAAATGCCTGCGCCGACGATCAGTACGTCGACATGTTCGCTGCTCAATTTGTCTGCCTGTCTCGTGGAATGCCGGCCAAGTACGGCGCGCATCGCGCAAGGATACCGACACTCAGGCGAGTTTTTCCTGCAGGTAGTCCAACAGGTTGTCCAGCGTAACCAGCCTGGCATAGTCCGATTCGGGGATCTCGACTCCCAGGCGTTCGTTCAGGCCGACCAGGAAGTGCAGCCAGTCCATCGAATCGAGGTCTACCTGGCTGCGCAGCGGCCGTGCGGAAACGATCTCCTGCGGATCGACCTCGGGCGCGATCGCGCACAATTGGGCGAGGGCGGCCGACTTCAGGCTGGCGCGATCGAGGCTCATGCGGGGCTTTGGGGGCTTTGGGGGTTTTCGGCACCTCCCAGGCTTTCGGCCAGGGCCTGCGGCTGCTGCAGTCGATCGCGGAGTTCCGCCAGGAACAGCGCGCCGCGATGGCCGTCGGACACGCGGTGATCGGCGGCCAGCGATGCGGTGACGACCGGCAGCGCGCACAGCCAGCCATTCTGGGCCCAGGCCGTCTGGGCGATGCGCCCGAAGCCCACCAGCGCCACCTGCGGTGGATAGATCACGCCATGGACGCTGGCCACGCCCTGCTCGCCGAGATTGGTCACCGTCAAGGTGGGATCGGTCATCTCGGAACTGCGCAGCGATCCCGCCCGTGCCCGCCGGACCAGATCGGACAGTTCACTCATCAGTCGGCCCAGGGGCTTGGTCGCCACATCGTGGAGGGCCGGTGCCACCAGGCCGCCGCCACGCAGCGAGATCGCCACGCCGGCGTGCACGGCTTCGCTGGGAATGAACTCGCCATCGCGGTACAGGCCGTTCAGTTCCGGTGTGCGGCGCAGGCTCAGAGCGACCATCTTGAGCAGCAATGCCGCCGGCAGGATCCGTTCGGCGATGGGCCTGCCAGCGTTGACTTGCTGCAGCCAGTCGAGCGCGACGCCCATCGGGATCTGCTCGGCGAGGTAGTAGTGGGGAATCTCGCGCTTGGAACGCGTCATCGCGGCGGCGATGGCCTTGCGCATGGCCTTCTGGCGTTCCCGGGCAAGGGCGGCGGCCGGTGGCAGGGGGTGAGGTCCTGCGGCGGTGGCGGCGTCACTTGCCGGCGCTGGCACAGGGACGGGCCGCCTCGTCGCCTCAGTCGAGCGGCACCGTGCGGCCGTCTCCACATCGGCGACAGTGACCGACCCGTGAGGCCCCGTTCCTGCGATCCGCTCTGGATCGACGTCGAGTTCGTGCGCCCGCTTGCGGGCGGCCGGCGACACCGGATGGCGCGCCTGGGCGAGCGCTGATGCAGTGGGACGGGCCGCGGGCGTGGCGGAAGACGTGGTCGCGGGCGGCAGCGCAGGCGCAGGCGCAGGCAGGGCGGGTTGGGCTGTCTCGGCTGGCTCGGCAGGCTGGGCCGGCTCGTCTGACCCGGCTGGCTGGGCTGCCGGCGTTGGCACCGCCGGCTGGCCTGACACGCCCGGCACCTCCGCCCGCGCGGCTGTCGGTCCCTGCGGCGTGGCCTTGGCCTCGGGCGCAGGCGCCTGAGAAAGTTCGCGCAGCGTGGCAAGCACCGTGCCGACGGGCACTTTTTCTCCCGGCATGACCAGCAGTGCTTCGACGACCCCGTCCTGCCATATCTCGACCTCGACCGCCGCCTTCGAGGTGTCGACGATCGCCACCACCTGGGCACGGTGGACCGTGTCACCCGGCTTGATCAGCCACTCGAGCAGGGTGCCGTCTTCCATGTCGGCCCCCAGCGAGGGCAGCTCGAAGGGGATCATGGGGCTGGCCTCGCGCGCATCGTCAGGCCGCCTTGCCGAACAGCGCGCGGGCCGCCGCGACGATCCTGGCAGGCTGCGGCAGCGCGGCTTCCTCCATGTGCTTCGAGTACGGGACAGGCACCTCCTCGCTGCACACCCGGGCCAGTGGCGCGTCGAGGTCGTAGAACGCCTGCTCTACGAGGCGCGCCATGATCTCGGCCGCCAGGCTGCCGGACCGCCAGCCTTCGTCGACGATCAGGAGTGTTGGCC
>DAONCJ010000131.1:0-8342 GCA_035401985.1 Burkholderiaceae bacterium
GCGGGCCCGGCCGGTGGTCGAAGGAATCATCTGGTAGCCGTAGTGGCCGACCAGCGAGAAGCCGTTGCCAAGGTCGTAGGTCCCGGTCAGGTCGAGGTAGCCCGAGCCCTTGCTGTCGACGAAGCCGAACAGGTCGGTCAGCGAATGCGAGTACTTGAGGGTGAGGGTTTTCCACGAGCCGGCGACATACGCTTCGAGCGTGTTGGGGCTGTTGAAGCCCGACGGGTACTTGCCAGGGTAGTAGTAGTACAGCAGGCCCACGTCATAGCCGAAGTCACCGGCCGTGCCCTTGTAGCCGCCGTAGATGTCCCACTCGAGGCTGTTGCTCACGGTGCCGCTGCCGCCATCGGACAGCCAGCTGACGTTGCTGGCCCAGGTGCCGACATACACGCCGCTGGCGTGCGCATAGTCGAAACCGCCCTGCACGGCCGGCTTGTTGTTGGTCTGCGAGATGCCGCGGTAACGGTATTCGCTGACCAGGTTCAGGTTGCCGGTCAGGGTGTGGGGCGAGGCTTCCTTCTTGTCCTGGGCCATGCCCGTGGAAGGTACGGCGGCGGCCAGGACGGCGAAGCCGGCAGCGGCGATCAGTTGCTTCATGAATGTTTCTCCGGATCAGGTCGGTAGGGATGGCTCGGTGCGGCAGCCGTTCTCAGCAGGGAATGCTTTGCATATCCCGTGCCAAGCGCTATCCGGTGCCGCGCAGGCCCGAATGTCACCGGTTGATGGCATACGGGGCGCCGATTCCGCCCTGTTCTGGTGCGCAAAGGGCGTGCGCACCTCGCTGGTGCGGTCATCCACAGGCGACGATCGGCCGGTGCTAGACTGGTCCGCTCCGGTATCGAGCCGTCTTCCGGACGCCCTCGCGTCCTCGCCGCCATGGACAAGCCCAGTCTTCTAGACGACCTTCAAGCCCGCCTCGCCCGGGTCATGCAGGACACGCCCGCCGCCGATCTGCAGCGCAACGTGCGTGCAATACTCGAACAGGGTCTGCAGCGGCTCGATCTCGTCACGCGGGAAGATCTCGAGACCTATGTGCAATGGGCGGCCACGATGCGCCAGCGGGTGGTGCAGCTCGAAGCACGGATCGCGACGCTGGAGCGCGAGCGCGCCACGTCATCCGGCGATGCCGCCACCGCAGCGGCACACGAGGCAGGCACTGCAGTCGAAGGGTCGACGCCCGCGCCGGATGCTCCTTCGGCCCGCGGGGAAGTCAAGGGCACTTCGCCCGTCTAGCCCGCGGACGGCCGGCCGCCGCGGCCGCGGCTCAGACGATCTTCACACTCAAATCGGGCAGCCCGTCGATGTGGCACTGAATCACATCGCCCCTCACCACCGGACCGACGTTCTCGGGCGTGCCCGAATAGATGATGTCGCCGGGCATCAGCTCGAACGCTTCCGAGAGCTTGCTGATCTGCTCGGCAACGCTCCAGATCATCTGGTTCAGGTTGGCGTTCTGCTTGATCTGTCCGTTGACCTTCAGCCAGATCGCGCCCTGGGTGAAGTGCCCGGTCTGGCCGACGCGGTGCAGCGGCCCGATCGGCGCCGAGCGGTCGAAGCTCTTGCCGATCTCCCAGGGCTTCTTCTGGTCGCCCATGCCGCGCTGCAGGTCGCGCCGTGTCATGTCCAGGCCGAGCGCATAGCCGTACACATGCTCGAGCGCACGCCCGATGGGGATGTCGCGGCCGCCCTTGTCGAGCGCCGCCACGAGTTCCACCTCGTAGTGGTAATTCTTCGTCAGCGACGGATAGGGGTGGTCGGCCACCGTGCCGGGCGGCACGTTCTGGATCGCATCGGTGGGCTTCTGAAAAAAGAACGGCGGTTCACGCGTGGGATCGGAGCCCATCTCGCGAGCATGCGCCGCATAGTTGCGGCCGATGCAATAGATGCGCCGCACCGGATAGGCCAGTTCGCTGCCGACGATCGGCACATACACGTTCGGCACGGCGAAAGGCGTGCGGGGCGCGGTCTGAGCCACGCCGGGCAGTGCGCAACCGGCCAGCGCGCCGGCGCCCATCAGCGCGGCGGTCTCGAACATCGATCTGCGGTCCATGGTTCACTCCACCTTGATGTTCGCTGACTTCACCACCCGCGCGTAGCTGGTGATCTCGCTGCGGATGAAATCGCCGAATTGCGCCGGCGTGATCGGGGCCGCCTGCAGGCCCATTGCATTGAGCTTCTCGGCGATGTCGGGCAGCGCGAGGATGCGATTGATCTCGCGGTTGAGCTTGTCGACGACCGGCGCCGGCGTGGCCGCCGGCGCGACGATGCCATACCAGGTGCCCGTCTCGAAGCCCGGCAGGCCGGACTCGGCCATCGTCGGCACATCCGGCAGGATCGCCACCCGCTTGAGCGACGAGACGGCCAGCGGTCGAATCTTGCCGGCCTTCACATGCGGGATCAGCGTGACCATGTTGTCGAACTGCGCATGAAAGACGCCGCCCAGCAGATCATTGGTCGCCGGCGCACTGCCCTTGTACGGAATGTGCACCGCCGAGATGCCGGCCGCGCTGGTGAAGAACTCGCCCCCCAGATGCTGGGCCGTGCCGGCGCCGCCGTTGCCGATGTTCAGCTTGCCCGGGTTGGCCTTCGCGAAGTCGATCAATTCCTTGAGCGTGCGCGCCGGCAGCGTCGAATTCGTGACCAGCAGCAGCGGCGCCTTGACCAGCAGCGAGACCGGTGCGAAGTCCTTGACCGAGTCGTAGGGCAGCTTGGCGTAGACCGAAGGGTTGACCGCCATGAAGCCGGCCGCGGCCAAGGTCAGCGTATAGCCGTCTGGCGCGGCACGGGCGCCGGCCTCGGCGCCGATGTTGCCGCCGGCGCCCGGCCGGTTCTCGACCACCACCTGCTGGCCCCATGACTCGGTGAGCTTGGCGCCGACCATGCGGGCCAGCACGTCGGTGGCGCCGCCGGGAGCAAAGGGCACGATGATCTTCAGCGGCCGGCTGGGATAGTCGGCGGCGCCCTGCGCACGTGCGGCGGGAACGGCCAGCAGTGCGCCGGCGGCCAGGAGTGCGGTCAGCACGCGGGTCAACATCAGTGTCATGGGGTGTCTCGTCAGGAAAGGGAAAGTGTGTGCGCGAACCGGTCCGCTCAGCCGGGGAAGGGCACGGCGTGCCGCTGCATGAATCCTTCATCGACCGTCACACCCAGGCCGGGACGGTCGGGGATCTCGATCATGCCGTCGCTGACGGTGAACTTCTCCAGCGCCAGCTCGTGCAGCAGCGGATTGGCGCCCAGTGAATATTCGAGGATGTAGCCGGCGGGGCTGGCCGCCGTCACATGCAGCCCGGCCGCAAAGGCCAGCGCGCCGGTCCACAGATGGGGCGCGAGCCGCAGGTTGAACGCGCTGGCGATCGCACCGATCCGCATGGCCTCGCTGATCCCGCCGCAGATCGCCAGATCGGGCTGGAAGAAGTCGGCGCCGCCACGCTGGGCGATGTCGAGAAAGTCGAAGCGGGTGAATTCGCTCTCGCCGACCGCGATCGGCACCGAGGTGCTGGCACGCACCTCGGCCAGGCCGCGCTTGTCGTCGCCCGTGACCGGCTCCTCGAACCATGTGAGGTCGTAGTCCTCGACCAGCCGGCAGAACTGCTTGGCATCGGCCACGGTATAGGTGCCGTGGGCATCGCACATCAGACCGATGTCGGGCCCGAGCGCCTCGCGCGCGGCCCGCACGCGGGCGACCGAATTGCGCACCGCTCCATCGATCACGCCGACCCGCATCTTCACCGCCTTGAAGCCGCCGCGCGACACGTAGTCGGTCAGCTGGCGGCCGATTCCCGCCGCGTCGGCCCAGCCGCCGGAGGCATAGGCCGGCATGCGCTCGGCCTTGCGTCCACCCAGCAGCCGCCAGACCGGCGCATTCAGCGACTTGCCCAGCAGGTCCCACAGCGCCATGTCGATGCCGCTGATGGCAGACACCGTGATGCCGCGGCGCCCGAGCATCGGGAACACGTGGCCGTCGCGCAGCGCATAGTGATCGCGCACGCCGTTGTAGAGGACCTCCCACAGGCGGTTGATGTCGCGCGGGTCTTCACCGACCAGCACCGGGGCGAACTTGTGATTGATCAGCGCGGTCAGGCCGTGGTTGTTGCCCGAGCTGCCGACCTCTTCCTTGGCCTCGCCATAGCCGACCAGGCCGCAGGCCGTCTCGATGCGCACGATGGTGGCGTCGAAGGAACTGATGCGCCCGAAGTCGCTCAGGTGCTGCTGCGCCTCGGGAATCGGCACCCGCACCCAGGTGGCGCGGACGGAAGTGATCTTCATGGAGTCTCCTGACGGGATGAACACCGCACGATGCCCGATGCCGGGCCGGCGGACGCGGGCCATGGCGGGGTGGCTCGAGCGAGAGGGCATTCTGCCCGCGGGGACCGGATTGTCAATCGCGGCCGATCCGCAAGCGGCGCGACGCGCGAGGCTCCCCGCGGTCCGCGGCGTGCGCCACCCGCGCAATGGACACGTGCGCCGCGCGCGCGGTTGACCACGTGCGCCGCCCGCGCGGTTGACAGATCGCCCTGCACCGCCGAGATTGCCGGACATGACCCGACGCTCATCGGCCGAACCCCGGCGCAAGTTCAGTTCGCGCGCCTCACCCGATCTGCTTGCGTCGCTGCGCCGCCTGGCGGTGTCCGATCGCCGACCGGCCCAGGATCTGGTCGAGGACGCCCTGCGCGAGTACGTCGAACGCCGCGAGGCCGGCAAGCCGCGCCGCCATGTGCTGCAGGCCTTGAACGCCAGTCTGGGCGAGTTCGACGGCCTCTATCGCGGGTTGCCCCGATGATCGCCGATCACTATCTGACCAGGGCCGATGTGATCACCCTTCACGGCGCGCTGTGCAGCCGCTTCGGTGGTGTGCCCGGCGTGCGCAACCTGCCGCTGCTGGAGTCGACGCTGGCGGACCTGAAGGCCGCGGGCCACGCCGACATCCTGGCGCAGGCCACCACCCTGTTCGAGCGCCTGGCCTTCGAGCGGCCCTTCGTCGAGGGCCATCTGCGCATCGCGTTCGCGGCGACCGATGTCTTTCTGCGGATCAACGGCCACCGCGTCGCACGCAATGCGCAGTCGCTGCTGGCCGATCTGATGCGGATGTCGCCGCCAGCCGGCGGCCGCGTGCCCGTCGGGCCGTGGCTTCGCGGCGTGGTTCATCGCGCCGACGCGCCCCGCCCTGCCGGCTGACCGGCGGCGCCCTCCCGCATTCCGATCGTCTGTCTTTCCTTTCGTTCCAGGAGCACCTCGCCATGACCCTCGCAAATCGCCAGATCCAGCTGGCCGGCATCCCGACCGGCAAGCTCGGTCCTGAACACTTCAAGCTCGCAACGGCCGCCATGCCGCAGCCGGGCGACGGCGAGCTGCTGCTGCGCATCCGCCTGATCTCGCTGGACGCGGCCAACCGCGCCTGGATGCAGGGAGCGACCTACCGGTCGGCACTGCAGGCCGGCCAGGTGATGGCGGGCGGCGCACTGGCCGAGGTCATCGAATCGCGGGCGGGCGGCTTCGCGCCCGGCGATCTGGTCTTTGGCGACACCGGCTGGCAGGAATACGCGGCGCTGCCCGCCGCCAGCGTGCGCAAGGTCGCACGCCGCGAGCCGCTCACCCATCTGCTCAGCGTCTATGGCGTGGCCGGCCAGACCGCCTACTTCGGCCTGCTGCGGATCGGCCAGCCGAAGGCCGGCGAGACGGTGGTCGTCTCGGCCGCCGCCGGATCGGTCGGCGCATTCGTCGGCCAGATCGCGAAGATCAGGGGATGCCGCGTGGTCGGCATCGCCGGCGGCGCGGCCAAATGCGCGTGGCTCACGGACGAGCTCGGCTTCGACGCCGCCATCGACTACAAGGCGGGCAATCTGTCAGCCGCGCTGAAGGAAGCGGCGCCCAACGGCATCGACGTCTACTTCGACAACGTCGGCGGCGACATCCTCGAGGCCTGCCTGTTCCGGATGAACCTGGGCGGGCGCATCGCCTGCTGCGGCGCGGTATCGCAATACGACGGCGCGCCGCCGCGCCACGGCCCGCGCGGCGTGCCGGGTCTGATCGTCACCAAGCGGCTGACGATGAAGGGCTTCATCCTTTACGACTTCAACGACGAGCGCCAGACGGCACTCGACGAGCTCGAAGGCTGGGTGCGCGCCGGTCGTCTGAAAGTGCCCGAGGATGTGATCGACGGACTGGAGAACACGCCGGCCGCGCTGATCGGGCTGCTGGCCGGCGAGAACCGCGGCAAGCGGATGGTCCGGCTGGCCGGAGCCTGAGGGCGAGGCGATGGGCACCTGGACCCCTTCGCGCGATCTGGTCGGCTATGGCGCCCGGCGGCCCGACCCGCGCTGGCCCGCCGGCGCACGGATCGCCGTGCAGTGCGTGATCAACTATGAAGAGGGCTCGGAGTACAACAACGCCGACGCCGACGGCCGCACGGAACTGGGGCTGGCCGAAGCGCCGGGCGGCCGGGTGCCCGCGGGCCGGCGCGATATGGCCTTCGAATCGATGTACGAATACGGCAGCCGCGTCGGCTTCTGGCGGCTGATGCGCCTGTTCCAGGAACGCGGCCTGCCGGCCACCGTGTTCGGCTGCGCGGTGGCGCTGGAGCGCAATCCCGAAGCGGCCCGGGCCATCGTCGCGGCCGGATTCGACATCTGCTGCCACGGCTACCGGTGGGAGGAACACTTCGGCATGACCGCGGACCATGAACGCGAGCGGATACGCCTGGCGATCGCGTCGATGACGGCACTCACCGGTGAGCGGCCGCTCGGCTGGTACTGCCGCTTCGGGCCGAGCGAGAACACCCGCCGGCTGCTGGCCGAAGAAGGCGGCTTCCTGTACGACTCCGACGCCTACAACGACGAGCTGCCCTACTGGGTGCAAGTCGAGGGTCGTGCCCATCTGGTGGTGCCCTACACGATGGACGCGAACGACGGCAAGTTCGCGGCGGCGGCAGGCGGGTTCTCCTCGCCGCGCGATTTCTCCGACTACCTGATCGCCTGCTTCGATCAGATGTATGCCGAAGGCGCCCACAGTCCGGGCCTGATGTCGGTCGGGCTGCATGCGCGGATGGCAGGGCGGCCGGCGCGCGCGCACGCGCTTGCGCAGTTCCTCGACCACGTCAGGGCGCACCGCGACGTCTGGGTGTGCCGCCGCATCGATGTGGCGCGACACTGGCACGCGAATCATCCGGCGGTGCCGTCGTGATCCCGTCCGCGCCCTGGAGCGACTACCTGGGCGAGCACGACCGCGCGGTCCTCGCCCGCGGGCGCTTCGCGCAGCGCATGGGCTTCGGCGCCCGCCCGGCCATCGTTGCGATCGACTGCCAGCGCTACATGGTCGGCGAGCGCGGCGTGGACGACGGGCGATATCCGTCTTCGTGCGGGCCGATCGGATGGGCCGCGGTCGACCGGATCGCCGCGCTGCTGGGCGCCGCGCGCGGCGCCGGCATACCGGTGTTCCTGACCCGATTCGTGCTGGCCCAGGACGGCAGCGACATCGGCGTGTACGGTCGCAAGCGGGCCTTTCTCGCCGGCCGCGACGACTGGTGCCTGGAAGGCACGCCCGGGGCGCAGCTGCTGCCCGAGGTCGGCCCCCAGCCGGGCGATGTCGTGATCGTGAAGAAGAAGCCCAGCGCCTTCTTCGGCACGCCGCTGTCGGCGCATCTGATCGAACGGCAGATCGACACGGTGGTGATCGTGGGCGGCGCGACCAGCAATTGCGTGCGCGCCACGGTGTTCGACTCGTCGTCGCTGAACTTCAGGACGATCGTGCCGCACGATGCGGTGTTCGATCGCCTGCCGGTGTCGCATGCGATCAGCCTGTTCGACATGGACCGGCAGTTCGCCGATGTGGTGACCACGCAGGAGGTGATCGATCGGCTGTCGGCGCCAGCCGGGTAGCGAGAGGCCGGCCGGGCAGACCGCTTGGCGCGGCCCGAAGGCGCCGGGCCGGTCGGGTCCTAGCGTCCCGTCATCAGCGGATGCAGCACCAGGCCGGCTACCGCGGCGACCGCCACGACGACCGGCTCGGGAAGCTTCTTGAAGCGCCACAGCACAGCGACGGTGATCAGCGCCAGAGCGGCGGTGGCCAGATCGCTGATCGAACGCTGGCCGATGACGACGACTGCGCCGGCGATCGCACCGATGGCCGCCGCGGTGACGCCGTCGACGAAGGCGACGATGCCGGGCAGCTTGCCGTACTTCTTGAAGTACGGCGCCGGCAGGATGGTGAACAGATAACAGGGAAGGAAGGTGGCGACCGCGGCAGTGGCCGCACCCCAGAAGCCGGACACCAGAAAGCCGATGAAGCCGGTGGTGATCACCACCGGTCCCGGCGTGATCATCGCCACCGCGACCGCATCGACGAAC
>DAONCJ010000132.1:0-8314 GCA_035401985.1 Burkholderiaceae bacterium
CGCTGGCAGGAAACCGAGGCCGGCGACCATGCCAGCCGCGTGCAATGCCTCGAGCACTGGATTGCGCAGGGCCGGCCCACGCTCGAGCCGCTGCTGCCCGGGTGCGGCTTCGAGTGTCTGCTGCCCGATGCCTATCACCTGAACATGCGCGAGTCGGACCGCCGGGTGCGGCCCTACGCCATCCGGGCAGCGGTGCACTTCCTCACCCATGCGCTGTCGATCAAGCCTGAAGAAATCTTCGCGGCCATCGCCGCCTTCGGCACCGACCGGGTCGACGAGTTTCGCATCGGCTTGTCGGTGGGCGATTCGGAAGACGTCGCGCAAGGCGTTGTCTGGCCGCTGTTGGGCTCCGAAAGCGATGCCGACGATCCGTCCCCGCTGGAGGTGATTCGTGCCACGCTGCGCGAATCCGGTGTCACCGAGGTGCGGGTGTGGCCCGAACTGAACGAGCCCGAGTTCTGCGACGACTGCGGCAGTCCGCTGTATCCGAACGTCAAGGGCGAGATCGTGCACGCCGACATGCCCGAAGACCTCGAGCCCGAGACCACGCACTTTCACTGAGCGGCGGGTTTCGGGCCGCGCAGTGCGGTGCGGGCCTGCTCGATGCGCTCGTCCAGATAGGCGCCGTAGAAATCGCGCGACGGATAGCCGACCAGGCGGTCGGCCAGTTCGCCGCGCGGCCCCAGGAAGACCACGGTCGGCGTCAGCCGGACCTTCAGTCGGCCCGCCAGATCGGCGCCCGATGCGGCCGCGCCCGGACCGGCCTTCGATGCGCTGCCCGGCAAAAACTCGCGCCTGTCGTCGACGTCCACCTCGACCACCCGAATGTGTCGCTCGCCGGCAGTCTTCGCCAGCGGCGAAAGCTGCTCCCGGCGAATCGCTTCGCACCAGACGCAGCCGACCCGCGAAAACATCACCACGACCGGTTCACCGAGGGCGCTGGCTTGTGACAGCAGCGGACCGAGTTCACGGGTTCCCGGAAGCGCGGGGTGCGTCCGGCCGGCCTGTGCCGCCGTCGTGACGGAATCCGGCGTGCCGCCCGAAGCAGGCGGTCCGCTGGCTCCGGCGGGCGCGGCCGCCCCCCAGGGGCTGAGCAGAGCCGCCAGCAAGCCGATCACGATACCGACGCGCCGCATGGGCGCTCGCGCGAGCAGGGAAGGCGATTCGTTCTGCATACCCGATGCTAGACCAATTCAAGCGGACGGAAGTGGTTGACGATATGCGCGTATGCGCATACGATCAAAAAAAATCAGGAGGGGAGACTGATCTTGGACGAACTCGGACGGGTCTTCGAGACCGTGTCGCGGTATTTTTCGCTGCTCTCGGAGCCCATGCGCCTTCGCATTCTGCACGCCATCTGCGAGGGTGAACGAAGCGTCTCGGACATCGTCGACGAGACGGGCTCCACGCAGACCAACATCTCCCGGCATCTGAATTCGATGTATCGGGCCGGTGTGCTGACCCGCCGCAAGGAGGGCAGTTTCACTTACTACGGAGTGTCCGACACGGCGCTGACCGAAATCTGCCGGACCGTCTGCGTCCACATCGCCACCCGTCTGAGCGGTGAAACGGCCGATTCGCGCGACCTGCTGCAGTTCGCGCAAGAGCTTCAGCAGGCCGAAGCGCAGCGGCGCGCAGCCGATTCGGCGCCTGCGCCGCGCGCCCCCTCGGCCTGAGCCGCGCGATGGCCTCACACCCGATCGACTCACGGAGGCAGGATGTCTGAACAGCGCAAGTGGGGCCGAGTGCAGCCCGCGCCAGCGGTTGCCGACCGCGGAGATGAACTGGCAAGAACGGGCAGCCGGGCGCGGCGTTCGTTCATGGGCAAGGCGCTGGCGATGGGCGCCGGAGCCGTATCGGCCGGCGGCGCCTCTGGCCAGACCACACCAGCGGCCCGGCGCGCCGATGCGCTCGGGCAAGGCGACTCCGCCATTCTCGAGCTGCCGGCCCATACCCGCAGCCTGGGCCAGCCGGTCGCGGCGCGTGCCTACGGCATGCCCTCGCAGTGGGAAAAAAATCTGCAGCGGCGCGAAAGCCCGGGACTGACGCGGGTGTCGGCCGCAGGCGTCAGCTTCACGCCGCTGCAGGGCATGTTCGGCATCCTGACCCCCAATGGGCTGCATTTCGAGCGTCACCATCAGGGCTGGTACGACATCGACCCGAGCGGCCACCGGCTGATGATCATGGGCATGGTGCGCGAGCCGCGCGTGTTCACGATGGACGACCTGATGCGCCTGCCCGCCGTGTCGCGGATCCACTTCATCGAGTGCGGCGCCAACACCGGCATGGAGTGGGGAAACGTCGCGGTGCCGACGGTGCAGTACAGCCACGGCATGCTCTCGTGTTGCGAGTACACCGGGGTGCTGCTGTCGACGCTGCTCGACATGGTCGGCGCCAATACCCGCGAGGGCCGCTACCTGCTGGCCGAGGGCGCCGATGGCGCTTCGATGACGCGCACCATCTCGATGACCAATGCGCTGGATGATGTGATGGTTGCCTGGGCCATGAATGGCGAGATGCTGCGGCCCGAGAACGGATATCCGCTGCGTCTGGTCGTGCCGGGCGTGCAGGGCGTGTCCTGGGTGAAGTACCTGCGCCGGCTCGAGGTGGGCGACAAGCCGTTCCACACCAAGGACGAGGTGATCCACTACATCGACCTGATGCCCGATGGCACCCATAGGCAGTTCACGTCCCTGCAGGAGGTGAAGTCGGTCATCACCACTCCGTCCGGTGGCCAGGTGCTGCTCGACCAGGGTTACTACAACGTGACCGGTCTGGCCTGGTCGGGGCGGGGCCGCATCCGCCGCGTCGATGTGTCGGTCGACGGCGGGCAGAACTGGCGGCAGGCCCGGCTGGAAAACCCCGTGCTGCCCAAGGCCTTGACCCGATTCAACATCGACTGGCGCTGGGACGGCGGACCGGCTGTGCTGCAAAGCCGCGCCACCGACGAGACCGGTCACGTGCAGCCCAAGATCAACCAGCTGCGCGCCGTGCGGGGCACGCGCTCGATCTATCACAACAACGCCATCCAGTCATGGAAGGTCTCCGACACGGGCGAGGTGTTCAATGTCCAGGTCTACTGAGCGGTCAGTGTGGCCGCAGGCGGGCCTTGGCCAGGCGGTTCGCGCATTGCTGGCAGCGGCACTGCTCGCAGCAGTCGCAGGGGCTTTCGCGCAGACCGGGGCGCGCCCGTGGAGCGACATCGGGCGCACCGCAACGCCGGCGGAGATCAAGGCCTGGGACATCGACGTGCGGGCCGACTTCAAGGGCCTGCCCGCCGGATCCGGATCGGTGGCGAAGGGGCAGGATGTCTGGGAGGCCAAGTGCGCGAACTGCCATGGCATCTTCGGCGAATCGAATGAAGTGTTCAGTCCGATCGTGGGCGGTACCACGAAGGATGATGTGCGCACCGGCCGAGTCGCCAATCTGCTGCGCACCGACTACCCGCAGCGCACCACGCTGATGAAAGTGTCGCAGGTCTCGACTCTATGGGACTACATCAACCGCGCCATGCCGTGGAATGCGCCCAAGTCGCTGACAACCGAGGAGGTGTATTCGGTCGTGGCCTACATCCTGCATCTGGGCGATGTGCTGCCCGGCGATTACGTTCTGTCCGATCGCAACATCGCGGAGGTTCAGCAGCTCCTTCCCAACCGCAATGGCAAGGCCACGTACGCCGGGCTGTGGGAATTGACCGGGCGCCCCGATGTGCAGGGTGATCCCTGCATGTCGCGCTGCAAGACCACGCTCGGCGAGCGATCGCGCCTGCCCGAGTTCGCGCGCAATGCCCATGGCAATCTTGCCGAGCAGAACCGCGTGGTCGGACCTTTCCGGGGTGCCGACACCACACGGCCGCCGGCGCGCGATCCGCTGCGCCTCGCCGCGGCCGCCGGCACGCAGGCGGCCGTCACACAGGTGCACATCGGTCGAGGTTCGGCGCTGAAGCCGCCCGGCGAAATCGCCCGCGACGCTGCCTGCCTGGCCTGCCATGCGGTCAACCGCCGCCTGGTGGGGCCGTCGTTTCGCGAAGTCGCCGAGCGTTATCAGTCCGACCCCAAGGCGGCCGACCTGCTGACTCTGAAGGTGCGCAACGGCGGTCTGGGCAATTGGGGACAGGTGCCGATGCCATCGAATGCGCAGCTGCACGATGACGACCTGCGTGCCGTCGTGCAATGGATTCTGGGTGGCGCCCGGTGAGCCACTGCGTTATAGGTAAAATTGATTGGTCAACCTCTCCCTGGAGATTTCATTGAATCCCTCTCGACGTCAATCCCTTCAGGCCGCCAGCGGCCTCGGGGTCTATGCGGCACTTGTCGCGCTGGGCCTCCTGCCGGCGGGGCCTGCGGCTGCCCAGCAGTTCGCGTCCGCGTTCCAGACCAAGTCCATTGCCGACACGCTGAAGGCGCTGGGCGCCGGCGCGCCCGCCGAGTCCAAGGACGTGATCATCAACTCGCCCGACATCGCCGAGAACGGTGCTGTCGTGCCGGTGGGCGTGCGCAGCAATCTGCCGCGCACCGAGATGATCGCGCTGCTGGTCGAAAAGAATCCCAATGCGCTGGCTGGCGCCTACACGCTGCTCGAGGGCGCCGAACCCGACGTCAACATGCGCATCAAGATGGGCCAGAGCTCCGATGTGTACGCGCTCGTCAAGGCGGACGGCAAGTACTACATGGCCAAGAAGGAAATCAAGGTCACCCTGGGCGGCTGCGGCGGCTGATCGCCATCGCACATGCCCTGCTGATTACCGGAGATTCAAGATGCCCGATCCGATGCGTATTCGCGCCACCGCCAAAGACGGCGTGGCAGATGTCCGTGTGCTCATGGCGCACGAAATGGAGACCGGACAGCGCAAGGACGCTGCCGGCAAGATCATTCCCGCCTGGCATATCACCGAGGTCACGGCCTCGCTGAATGGCAAGCCGGTGCTGGCGGCCCACTGGGGTCCCGCCATCTCCAAGAACCCGTACCTGCAGTTCAAGATCAAGGGGGCCAAGGCCGGCGACAAGATCGGCATCTCCTGGACCGACACGAAGGGCGAGAAGCGGACCGACGAGGCCACCGTCAGCTAGAGGCACGGCGCGTCCCCCTTCAGTTGGAGGCCCGCCGCGGCCTGCCGGATCGGCTGATGCCGCCGGCAGGTCACATCAGGAGGAAGTCATGACAATCACAAGACGCCACGCCGCCGTAGCGATGCTCGCGGCCGCTCTGAGCGGCACGCTCGCGGATCCCGTGCAGGGACAGCAGAATTCAACGGTCGCCGAGATCGAGCGATATCGGCAGATGCTCCAGGACGGCAATCCCGCCGACCTGGTGTCGGCAAAGGGCGAAGGCATGTGGAAAGCCCGTCGCGGGCCACGTAATGCCAGCCTCGAGCAATGCGACCTCGGCATGGGCCCTGGGGTTGTCAAGGGCGCCTACGCACGGATGCCGCGCTATTTCGCCGACACCGATCAGGTCATGGACTTCGAGTCGCGCCTGGTGCACTGCATGGTCACGCTGCAGGGCTTGAATCGGGCTGACGTGGTCAAGTCGCCGTATTCATCCGAGGGCGAATCCGCCACCGATCTCGAGGCGCTGACGGCCTATGTGGTCGAGGAGTCTCGCGGCGCCGCGATTGCGGTGCCCCAGCAGCACGCAAAGGAAGTCGAGTCCTATCAGCGTGGCCGCAAGATGTTCTTTTTTCGCGGCGGACCGTTCGACTTCTCGTGCGCGAGCTGCCACGGCATCGATGGTCAACGCATCCGGCTGCAGGACCTGCCCAACCTGACGAAGCAGGAGCCGGCGCAGAAGGCCTTTGCGACCTGGCCCGCCTATCGCGTGTCACAAGGCGCAGTACGAACGATGCAATGGCGTCTTTTCGACTGCTTCCGCCAGCAGCGATTCCCTGCGCTCAAATATTTGTCTCCCGCTTCAGTGGACCTCATCACGTTTCTCGGGGTCAACGCCAATGGCGGCAAGATGGATTCACCCGCGATCAAGCGCTGACCGGAGCCGACAATGAATCATTTTGTTTCCCTGCCGGCGGGTGTGCGCCGCGTGCTCCCGCAGGTGCTGCCGGCCGGCACTGCCGCGCTGATGCTCGCCGGTTGCGCATCGTTCAGCACCGGCCCATCCGACGAACAGGTCGCCCAGGTGCTGAAGGCCTCGTTCAGCGAACGCGGGCCGGCCAAGCTCGATCGGCTCGACCAGACGCCGCTGCAGAAGGCCTGCAGCCTTCCGGTCGGCACCGAACTCAGCAAGCCGGTGCGCGAGGAGCTCGAGCGCGCCGCCATTGCGACGGTGAAATACCCGGCAGACGGCAAGTTCCTGGGCAGCTGGGCCGAGGGCGAGCGGATCGCGCAGAACGGCCGCGGGCTTCAGTTCACCGATTCGAGCAGCGCGCCCAACGGTGCGAACTGCTATGCCTGTCATCAGCTGGCGCCGGCCGAACTCTCGTTCGGCAACATCGGTCCGTCGCTGTATCAGTACGGCAAGCTGCGAGGCAGCAGCGACGCAGTCCTCAAGTACACCTGGGCCAAGATCTACAACTCGCACGCCTTCAATGCGTGTTCGCAGATGCCGCGCTATGGCGATGCCGGCATCCTCACCCAGCAGCAGCTCCAGCACGTCATGGCGCTGCTGCTCGATCCGGCGTCACCGGTCAACAAGTAGACCCGCATGAACCGTCGCGATTTCCTGCAGATGCTGGCCATGGCGCAGGCCGCCGGCCTTGCGCTGGACAGCCCCGCGGTGCAGGCGGCCGATGGTGCGGCGCTGTATGACATTCCGCGCTTCGGCAATGTGCACCTGCTGCACTTCACCGACTGCCACGCGCAGCTCGTGCCCATCCATTTCCGCGAGCCAAGCGTCAACCTGGGCGTCGGACAGGCTCTGGGCAAGCCGCCGCACCTGGTCGGCGAACATCTGCTCAAGGCGTTCAACATCCCGGCTTCCTCGCCGCAGGCCCACGCGTTCACGTATCTCGATTTCGAGGCGGCAGCCCGAACCTTCGGCAAGGTCGGCGGATTCGCCCACCTGAGCACCCTGGTGCGGCGGCTGCGTGCGGGCCGCCCTGGGGCGCTGCTGCTCGATGGCGGCGATACCTGGCAGGGATCGGCCACGTCGTTGTGGACGCGGGCGCAGGACATGGTCGATGCCAGCAAGCTGCTCGGCGTGGACATGATGACCGCCCACTGGGAGTTCACCTATGGTGCCGCCCGGGTGAAGGAGATCATCGAGAAGGACTTCGCCGGTCGCATCGAGTTCCTGGCCCAGAACGTGAAGACCACCGACTTCGAGGATCCGGTGTTCAAGCCCTACACGCTGCGCGAAATGAATGGCGTGCCGGTCGCGATCATCGGGCAGGCGTTTCCGTACACCCCCATCGCCAATCCGCGCCATTTCGTGCCCGAGTGGTCGTTCGGCATCCAGGACGAGCGGATGCAGACCATGGTCGACGAAGCGCGCGGCAAGGGCGCGAAGGTCGTGGTGGTGCTGTCGCACAACGGCATGGACGTCGATCTGAAGATGGCTGCGCGGGTGCGCGGCATCGACGCCATCCTCGGAGGCCACACGCACGACGGCGTGCCTGCGCCAGTCGTGGTCGCCAATGCAGCAGGCCGGACACTGGTCACCAATGCCGGCTCCAATGGCAAGTTCTTGGGCGTGCTCGACTTCGATGTGAAGCAGGGGCGCATCAGCGACTTTCGCTATCGGCTGCTGCCGGTGTTTGCCAATCTTCTGCCGGCGGCCACGGACATGCAGGCGCACATCGACCGGGTTCGCGCGCCGTTCAAGGCACGTCTCGAAGAGCCCCTCGCCATCAGCGAAGGGCTGCTCTATCGGCGTGGCAATTTCAACGGCAGCTTTGATCAGCTGATCCTCGATGCGATGCTCGAGGTCAAGGGCGCGCAGATCGGCTTCTCACCGGGATTCCGCTGGGGCACCTCCGTGCTGCCGGGCCAGACGATCACGCGCGAGCTGCTGATGGATCAGACGGCCATCACCTATCCGCACACGACGGTCAGCGACCTGACGGGCGAGTTCATCAAGACCGTGCTCGAAGACGTGGCCGACAATCTGTTCAATCCCGATCCCTATTACCAGCAGGGCGGCGACATGGTGCGCGTCGGCGGCCTGACCTACACCTGCGACCCCAACGGCCGCGCCGGTGCCCGGATCAGCGACATGCGGCTCGGAGGCAAGCCCATCGAGGCGGACAAGAGCTACAAGGTGGCCGGATGGGCGCCGGTCGCAGAAGGCGCCAAGGGCGAGCCGATCTGGGAGGTCGTCGAAACATGGTTCAAGTCGCACCCGCGGGTCGCTCCACGTCGCC
>DAONCJ010000133.1:0-8311 GCA_035401985.1 Burkholderiaceae bacterium
TGCTGCATCGACTCGGAGCCCCCATGGAACGCCACATCCTCGTCGTAGAAGACCAGAAAGACATCGCAGATCTCATCGCGATGCACCTGCGCGACCTCGGCCATGCGGTCGAGTGCGTGCACGACGGCGGCAAGGGCTACGACGCGGCCCGCACCGGCCGCTATGACCTGATCGTGCTGGATGTGATGCTGCCGGTGCGCGACGGGCTGGACGTGGTCCGCAGCCTGCGCATGGACCGAATCGACACCCCGGTGCTGATGCTGACGGCCCGTTCGGGCGAGATCGACCGCGTGCTGGGGCTGGAGCTGGGCGCCGACGACTACCTGACCAAGCCGTTCTCGATCCCTGAACTGCAGGCCCGGGTCAAGGCGATCCTGCGGCGCAGCGACCGTCAGGCCGCCGCATTGCCCAGCGACGAAGCAGAGAAGCTGTCGTTTTCAGACCTGAGCATCGACTGCGCGAGCCGTGAGGTCCGACTGGCGCAGCGCCCGGTTCCCCTGACCGCCAAGGAATTCGACCTGCTGCTGCACTTCGCCCGCAACCCGGGCCGGGCATTCACGCGAATGCAGCTGCTCGACGCGGTCTGGGGCACGACCTTCGAAGGCTACGAGCACAACGTGAACACGCACATCAACCGCCTGCGCTCGAAGATCGAGACCGACCCGGCCAATCCGCGCTACGTGCTGACGGTTCGTGGCGTCGGCTACCGCTTCACCGACCAGCGCTGAGGGCTCGCGGACATGAAATCGCTTCGGTTCAGGGTCCTGGTGCTGGTCGCCGGCTTCGGCTTCTTCACCGCCGCACTGCTGGCCGGCATCATGTTCACGTCGGTTCGCGGCTACTACGTCGACATGACGTACGAGAAGTCGGTGCGCTTCATCGAGCGGGTCATCGAGATGCACCCCGACCTGTGGGACACCTACGCGACCGATCCGTCCGGCTTTTCGGCCCGCCTGCGCGAGTACATCCTCTATTCGCCCAACACCGGCCTGTACCTGCTCGACAACGACGGCCGGGTGCTGGCGTCGGCCGGCGAAGGCAAGGTCTTCTGGAGCAACTTCAAGGTCGACCTGAGCCCCATCAAGGGTGCCTTCGAAAGCCAGTCCGACACGCCGGTCATCTCCAACGATCCGGACAACGACCGCAAGACCTGTCTGGTCGCGGGACGACCGGTCATGCGCGGCGAGCGCACGATGGGCTGGCTTTACGTGGTCGCGCGCTCCGCCGACCTGGGATCGCACACCCCGGAACTGCTGCGCAGCTATGCGGTCCGCACCGCCGTGACCGTGTCCCTGATGACGCTGGCGCTGGGGGTGCTGCTGACGATCTCGATGATCGCGGTGCTGACCCGGCCGCTGACCGAACTGACCCGGGTGGTCGAGGGCGTCAAGAACTCCGGCTTCGCCGAGAGCCTGTGCAGTTCGATCGTGCCCAATTGCGGACGCGATGACGAGGTCGGACGGCTGTCGCGCACCTTCCGCGAAACCTTCGACCGGCTGAACCTCGAGACCAAGCGCGTCAAGGAAACCGACCTGCGCCGGCGCGAGATGGTGGCCAGTGTGTCGCACGACTTGCGTACGCCTCTGACGGCGCTGATCGGCCTGCTGGACACGGTGCGCATGAAGGGCGACACCCTGAAACCGGAGGAACAGCGCGAATACCTGGCGCGCGCCGGCCAGAATGCCCAGCACCTGAAGCGCCTGACCGACGCGCTCAATGAACTGTCGCGCCTGGACAGTCCGGAGTTCGAAACCCATCCTGAGCCGATTGCCATCGGCGAACTGGCCGACGACGTGGTGCAGCGCTTCCTCGCCACGGCCGAGGCCGCCGGACTGAAGCTCGAACTGGACTATCCGGACGGGCTGCCGCTGACGCCCGTCGACGCTGCGCTGATCGAACGGGCGCTGGCCAACCTGCTGGACAATGCCCTGCGGGTCACGCCAGCGGGTGGGGTCGTTCAGGTGCGCGTGCTGCGCGACGTGGCGGGACTTCGTCTGGAAGTGTCCGACACCGGGCCGGGCGTGGCCCTCGAAGATCAGCCACGGGTGTTCGAGCGCTTCTACCAGGCCGCCCGGCACCGCGACCTGCGCGGCAGCTCCGGGCTGGGACTGGCCATCGTCAAGCGGGTCGCCGAACTGCACGGCGGACAGGCCGGCGTGCGCAGCCAGCCCGGCAAGGGCTCGACCTTCTTCATCGAGCTTCCCCAGGCCGCCTGAACCGGCGCTCCAGATACAGCAGCGTGCCGCCGAACAGCATCAGCGCGGCGCTGCCGAGCGCTAGGCCGAGCTGCGATCCCCAGATCAGCGGCACCAGCAAGCCGGCTGCGAGGCTGTTGGCCGAACTCTGCACGAAGCCCTGACAGGACGAGACCATGCCGCGGCGCTCGGGCGAGAGGTCGCTGATCATCACTTGAAGCGACGACATCGCGACGGCGAGCCCCATCGTGTACAGCCCGATGGGCAACACGGCCCATGGCAGGCGGCCTGGCACCAGCCAGGAGGCCGCCAGATTGGCCACCACCGCAACAGCCATCAGCGCCTGCCCCAGACGCACACTGCTGGCCAGCGACAGCCGCCCCGCCATCTTCGAGGCCAGCAGCGCGCCGGCGGAAGTGCCGATCGTGAACGGCAGGAACAGCCAGTGGAACTGGGTCGGCGCCAGTCCGAGGTGCGTGATCACGAACATCGGAGCGGCCATCACGTAGATGAAGAAGGCCTGGAAATGGGTCGTCAGCGCGCCGGACAGGCGCCAGAACGCCGACTGCCGGAAGATCGACACATAGCCGCGCGCCAGGGCGACCGGGTGAAGACTCTGGCGACGCGCAACTGGCAGCGTCTCGGGCAGGCCCCAGAACATGCCGGCCCACAGCGCGGCCGACATCAGCGCCAGGAACACGAAGATGGCGCGCCAGCCCAGAAAATGGCCGATCGCGCCGCCGATCATCGGCGCGATGGCCGGCGCCAGCGCGAACACGATCTGCGACTGTGACATCAGGCGTTGCGCATCGGCGCCGTGCGCGACGTCGCGCACGACCGCCCGGCTGATCGCCATACCGGCGCCTCCGACGGCACCCTGCACCGCGCGCCAGAACCACAGGGCCTCGATGCTGGACGAGAACGCGGCGCCCACGCTGGCCATGGAAAACACCGCGAAAGCGGTCAGCAGGACGCGGCGTCGACCCAGCGCGTCAGACAGCGCGCCATGCCACAGCGTCATCGCGGCGAAGGCCAGCAGGTACACCGACAGCGTCTGCTGAACCTGCAGGGGCGTGGCCCCCAGATCCCGGCCGATCTCCGGCAATGCCGGCAGATAGGTGTCAATGGCGAATGGCCCTAGCGATCCGATCGCGGCGATCAGAAAAACGAAGCGTCGGGGGATGGGCGGGGGGCGCGCGCTTGCGCCCTGCGCCGGCGGCGAGGTGGGGATTGTCACGGCACCACTTTACCCGAGCCGCCTGCCCGGCCGGCCGGCGCTTGTTGTGGATCAATTTCCGGCGCTAAAATGTCGACATTCGTCTGTCGACAACCCGAGCCATCACCCGTCGGCGCCGTCGTTCACCTCCGGAGCGGACCGCTTGATTTCGTCGCCAGTCATGCTGAACGGCAGCCTGCATCGCACGATGCCGTCGCAGATCGCCGACTGGATCGCCGGCGAGATCGTTGCCGAGCGACTCGCACCCGGGCAGCGTCTCAACGAAAAGGAGCTCTCCGAGCAGCTCGGAATCAGCCGCGCACCGCTGCGCGAAGCGCTGCGCATGCTCGAGACCCGCGGGATGGTGACGATCACGCCCCAGCGCGGCGCGCGGGTCACCCTGCTGTCGGGCGAAGAACTGGTCCAGTTGTTCGAGATCCGCTCGGTGCTTGTCGGGCTGGCCGCGCGCGAGGTCGCGCGGCGTTGGGATGAGCGATGCGACGCGGCTCTCGCCCCGTGCCTGGAGGCACTCGAACGCAGTCTGCGCGACCCGCTTGCGTATGCACAGGCGAGTTCGGCCATGGCCCTCGAGATTGCGCAGGCCTCGGGCAATCCGCGCCTGGCCGAGATGCTGCGCTCCTTTGCGCTTCAGATCGGGCGCTACACACGGCTGGGCCTGTCGACCCAGCCGCGGCGCGACCGTTCGATCGGCAACTGGCGGGCGCTTTTTGCAGCGTTCCGCGCCCGCGATGAAGCGGTTGCCGAATCGCTGCAGCGCCTGCTGGCCACCGAAAATCGCGACGCCGCCTTGCGAAGCATGGCGCAACGCGATGAAAACGCCCCTCACCAGGACCGATCCCCTCGCCGGATCGCCTGACCCCAACCGTCACAAGCCAGGAGGCTCTGAACGATGCAACCCGATCTCCGGATATACGACCACCCCTCGGTCTGGCGAGGTCCCGACATCAGCGGACGCGACGACTGGATCCTCCGCCTCGATACCGATGACATCCATGAACTGGAAGCCGCGTGCGGGTCGGCCCGTGCCCGAGGGCTCGGCGTACCGAGGCTGACCCGGGACGACTTCGACATCCCGCGAGTCGCGCGCAAGCTAGACGGCGTGCGAGAGGCACTCGAGAACGGTCGCGGCTTCGCTCTCGTGCGGGGCCTTCCGGTGCAGCGGTACGCCAAGGCCGACTCGGCGCTGATCTACTGGGGGATCGGCGCGCACCTCGGGCCGGGGTTCGCACAAAACGCGCAAGGCGACATGCTGGGCCACGTGCGCGATGTCGGTGCGAACTGGAAGACCGACATGCGCGCACGCGGCTACCAGACGAAGTTCCACCTGCCGTTTCACAACGATTCGACCGACGTCGTCGCGCTGCTGTGCCTGCACCAGGCAAAGACGGGCGGTGCGTCGCGAATCGTCAGCTCCACCGCGATCCACAACGAGTTTGCGCTCCGTCGCCCCGACCTCTGGCAGGTGATGTGCGAGCCGTTCTGCGTGGACCGCCGCGACGAGGAAAGCCCGGGCCAGAAGCCCTGGTACGTGACGCCGTGCTTCACCCGCTTCGAAGGGCGGCTGTTCATCCGATACAACCGGACGTTCATCGAATCCGCACAGCGCTTTCCCGAGGTGCCGCGCCTGACGGCCGCGCAGGTCGAAGCACTGGATCTGATGGATTCCCTCTGCAACGACCCGGCTTTCTATCTCGACATGCAGTTCGAGCCCGGCGACATGCAGTTCCTGTGCAACTACACGGTGCTGCACTCGCGCGGCGCCTACGAGGACTGGCCCGAGCCCGAGCGCAAGCGCCACCTGTTGCGCCTGTGGCTGCGCACGCCAGGCTTCGCCAGCCTGCCGCCCGCGTTCGCCGACCGCAACGAGGACATGATTGCCTGGCAGCGCGAGCCGCGCGAGCCGGTCTTCGACCTGTCGGAGATCGAGGCAGAACTCGCCCACTGAGCGCCAGGGCCGCGCAGACGGCCCGCGCCCGCTTCAATCAGGTCAAACGGAGGAGACATGAACTTGTACAACGGTATTCGCTCGCGCCTGGCGCGACTGCTCTGCGCATCGATTTGCGCGTTCCTGGTCGCCGGCGTCTCGGCGCAGGAAGACTTCCCCAGCAAGCCGATCCGGATGGTCGTGCCCTTCGCGCCGGGTGGCGAGACCGACATCTTTTGCCGCGCCATCGCCCAACGCCTCAGCGAGGTGCTGGGCCAGAACATCATCGTCGACAACCGCGCCGGCGCAACCGGCATCGTCGGCTCCGAGCATGTCGCGCGCAGCGCGCCGGACGGCTACACGCTGATCTTCGGCACCGCGGCGACGCACGCGCTGAACCTCGCGGTGTTCAAGACCCTTCCCTACCATCCAGTGAGAGACTTCGAGCCGGTGGCATTGCTGGGTTCGGTCCCGCTGGTGGTGTTCACGCATCCGTCCATGCCGTCCAATCTGAAGGACTTCATCGCCGAGCTCAAAGCCAATCCCGGCAAGTATTCCTACGGCGCCGCAGGCAGCAGCACCAGCCACCTGGGCATCGAGCTGTTCAAGAATGCAGCCGGCGTCAATGCGGTCCATGTTCCCTACAAGGGCACGGGACCGGCATTGCAGGACACGGTTTCCGGGCAGGTGCAGTTCATGGGCGGCTCGATCGGTGTCGGTCTGCCGATGCTGCAGACAGGTCGCGTGCGTGCGCTTGGCGTCATGGGACGGGCTCGAATGACATCCGCGCCGAACGTGCCGACCTTTGCCGAGGCCGGCATGCCGAACATGGAAGTCGGCACCTGGAACGTCGTGATGGCACCCCGCGGTACGCCAAAGCCCGTTGTCGACCGCCTGAACGCCGCGATCAACAAGGTGCTCGGAGAAGACCCGATCCGCGCCAAGCTCGACAGCTATGGCATCACCCCGATCGCCGACTCCACACCGGCCAGCACGGCAGCCCATATCCAGCGCGAGATCGCGCGCTGGGGCGAGGCGTTCAGGCTGTCCGGCGCCCAGCAGCAATAACTGCACAGTCGACGCCCACTGACCGACCACATCCGCATCGAGGCATACGATGACCCAGACAGCCGCCCCGGCTCGCGTAGCGAGCGACCTGCCCACCTTCGATAACGCCCAGGCCTGGTACGGGCCGGACATGATGCGACGCGACGAATGGATACACGCGCTCACGGCCGACGAACTCGCCGACATCGACCGCGCGGTCCGACATGCCGAGATGGCAGGCAGCGACATTGCCGAGCTCGGTCCCGAGCACTTTCCGCTGGGCGCGCCGATGCGGGCGCTGCTGGCCCGGGTCAAGAACGACGTGCTGCACGGGCGCGGCTTCATGCTGTTGCGCGGCATTCCCGTGGAGCGCTACTCGCTGCGGCAATCGGCCATCGCCTACTGGGGGCTGGGCAGCCACATGGGCGAGGCCGTCTCGCAGAACGGCAAGGGTCACGTGCTCGGGCATGTGACCAATCTCGGCCTCGACTACGCCGACCCGGAGGTGCGCGGCTACCAGACCCGCGCACGGCTCAACTACCATGCCGACTCGTCGGACATCGTCGCGCTGCTTTGCCTGCGTGCCGGACGCAGCGGCGGACTGTCGTCGATCGTCAGCTCGACCACGCTGTGGAACGAACTGGTGCGCCGCCGACCGGATCATGCACGCACGCTGCTGTCGCCGCTCTACTACACGCGGTGGGGCGAAATTCCGGCCAACCGCAAACCGTGGGCCGAGATCGCCGCGTTCACACCGTGGGAGGGCAGGATGATCGCCACCTATGTCCGCAGCGCGATCGCCAAGTCACAGCTGATGGCGCAGGTGCCCCGGCTGTCGGCCGCCCAGCTCGAGGCCATGGACCACCTCGACGCGCTCGCGGCCGACCCGGCACTGCATCTGGACATGGCCTTTCGCCCTGGCGACATCCAGGTGCTGTGCAATCACTCGATCCTGCACTCGCGCACCGCGTACGAGGACTGGCCCGAGCCCGAGAGGCGCCGGCATCTGCTGCGCCTGTGGCTCGCCTGCGAGGACGGCCCCGCGCTGCCGCCTTTCATGACCGACGACTTCCAGGGCAGAACCGCGACCGGACGACCCGACGGCATCCGCGTTCCGGGTGTGCCGCTGATCGCCCCGCTCGAAGCATGACCGCGCCGGTGCCCCCCCTGATGAACCGACGTCTTTTTTGGGCGGCCGCGGCGGCCGTCGCCGCGCTTTTTTCGGTCGGCGCGGATGCGCAGACTTATCCCAACAAGCCGATCCGGGTGGTCGTGCCCTATCCGGTGGGCGGTGCGGTCGACATCATGACGCGCCTGGTGACCGCGCACATGCAGCAGACACTCGGTCAGCCGGTGGTCATCGAGAACCGGCCGGGTGCCAATGCCAATCTGGGTCCGGACCATGTCGCCGGCGCCCCGGCCGACGGCTACACCGTGCTTGCCAGCGCCACCTACCTGATCGCCAACCCGCTGGTCGAGGGCGACAAACTGCGCTGGTCGCCGGCAAGCTTCGTACCGGTGGCGCGATTCACCACCGCGCCCAATCTGTTCGTCGTCCCCGGAACTTCGAAACTCCAGTCGATCAAGGACCTCGTCGCGGCTGCGAAGGCGCGGCCGCGAGCGCTGAACTACGGCGAGGCGGGTCCTGGCGCTCCGCAGACCATGGCGATCGAGATGCTCAAGACGGTCGCCGGCATTGAGATGCAGTCGGTGACCTACAAGGGATCGCCACCGGTGATCGCCGATCTCGTCAACGAGACACTCGCCATGTCCGTACTGCCGCTGAGCGTGTCGATGGGTGCGATTCAGGGCGGACGGATCAGGGCGCTCGCCAGCACCAGCAACCAGCGCTCGGCGCTGATGCCGCAGGTGCCGACGATGGCCGAGGCCGGATTCCCCGAGGTCACG
>DAONCJ010000134.1:0-8233 GCA_035401985.1 Burkholderiaceae bacterium
GAGAACTCCACCGGCCGCCTGTGGCGCGACGCCAAGCTGTACGAGATCGGCGCGGGCACCTCCGAGATCCGCCGCATGCTGATCGGTCGGGAGCTGTTCGCCGAAACGGCCTGACCGTGCCGCGCCAGATCGCACCGGCGATCGCCCGATCGATACTCGCCGGATTCGATCGCCACTACGGCCTGTTCCGCTACAACGCGCAGCAGGCCAAGAGCCGCTTCGAGCGGGCCGACTGGCACGGCATCCGGCGCCTCGCGCGGGACCGGATCGCCTTCTACGACCAGCGGGTGCTCGAGGCCGTGGCCCGGATCGAGGCCGACTTCGGCTCCGCCAATCCGGGCGAGGAGGTCTGGGCACTGGTCAAGCGCAACTTCGTCACGCTGCTGGCGGAACACCGCCAGCCCGAACTGGCCGAGAGCTTCTTCAATTCGGTGTGCACGAAGCTGCTGCACCGGAACTACTATCACAACGATTTCATCTTCGTCCGGCCGGCGGTGGCCACCGAATACCTGGACACCGAAACGCCGTCGTATCGGTCGTACTACCCCCTGTCCGGCGGCTGGCTTGCCGCGATGCGCCAGGTGCTGATCGACATGGGGTTTGCCTGTCCTTTCGTCGACGTCGAGCGCGACCTGGGCCTCATCCGTGCAGCGGCCCGCCGCCATTTCGGCGAACGCAGGCTCGACTCGGCCGACTGCCAGATCCAGATGCTGCCCACGCCTTTCTTTCGCAACAAGGCGGCCTACCTGATCGGGCGGCTGATCAATGACGGAGAACTGCTGCCCTTCGCCGTGCCGCTGCTGCAGAACTTCAGGGGCCGGCTCTATGCCGACACGATCCTGTTCGGCGCCGAACGCATCGAGGCGCTGTTCAACTTCTCGCGTGCCTACTTCATGGTCGACATGGACGCGCCGTCCGCCTATGTCCGCTTCCTGAAGACGCTGATGCCGACCAAGCCGGAATCCGAGCTGTACACGATGCTCGGCCTGCACAAGCAGGGCAAGACGCTGTTCTACCGCGACCTGCTGCACCACCTGCGCCATTCCACCGACCAGTTCGACATCGCTCCCGGCATCAAGGGCATGGTGATGGGCGTGTTCACGCTGCCGTCGTTTCCGTATGTGTTCAAGTTCATCAAGGACCGGCGCGGCAAGGACGTGAGCCGCGAGTTCGTCCAGTCGCAGTATCAGCTGGTCAAGTTCCACGATCGCGTGGGCCGGATGGCCGACACCTGGGAGTACTCGGGCGTGCCCTTCCCGAAACAGCGCCTGTCGGCCGCGCTGCTCGACGAGTTGCGGCAAATGGCGCCCTCGCTGATCGAGGACGAGGGCGACCGGCTGGTGATCCGCCACCTGTACATCGAGCGCCGGATGGTGCCGCTCAACATGGTCCTGGAAGCCGCCACGCCGGCCGAGCTCGAGCATGCGGTCATCGAGTACGGTGAAGCCATCAAGCAGATGGTCGCCGCCGACATCTTTCCGGGCGACATGCTCTACAAGAACTTCGGCATGACGCGGCAGGGACGGGTCGTGTTCTACGACTACGACGAGGTGGCCTACCTGACCACCTGCAACTTCCGGCGCATTCCCGAGCCGCGCACTCCCGAGGACGAAATGTCCTCCGAGCCCTGGTACAACGTCGGCCCGCACGACGTGTTTCCCGAGGAGTTCGGCACCTTCCTGCTGGGCAATCCGCGGGTGCGCGAGGTCTTCATGCGCCATCACGCCGACCTGCTCGATCCCGCCTACTGGCAGGCCTGTCAGCAGCGCATCCGCAGCGGCGTGCTGGACGACGTCTTCCCCTACCCGGACAGCCTGCGTTTCAAGCACTGGATGGATGCACCGGGTCGACAATTCGCCCCGGTTGGAGCATCCTTCGAAAGTTTGGTGCAGCGCAGCGAAACGCCTGTTCCCGCACTGCCCGATCGGTCCGATTCCTATCCAACCCAAGCTCAGGGAGAGCAACCATGAGTGATCCCATCGTCATCGTTTCCGCCGCCCGCACGCCCATTGGCGGCCTGCTCGGCGACTTCGCCGCGATTCCGGCCTATGAGCTGGGCGCGGTCGCCATCAAGGCGGCTGTCGAGCGCGCCGGCGTGGCTGGCGCCGATGTCGGCGAAGTGCTGTTCGGCAACTGCCTGATGGCCGGCCAGGGCCAGGCCCCGGCGCGCCAGGCCACTCTGGGCGCCGGCCTGCCCGCCTCTGTGGGCGCGGTCACGCTGTCCAAGATGTGTGGCTCGGGCATGAAGACGGTGATGTTCGCCCACGACATGCTGCTGGCAGGCACCTTCGATGTCATGGTGGCCGGCGGCATGGAAAGCATGACCAACGCGCCCCACCTGATGCTCAACGCACGCAAGGGCACCCGCTACGGCGCCTTCACCGCCTATGACCACATGGCGCTGGACGGCCTGGAAGACGCCTATGACCGCGGCAAGGCGATGGGCGTGTTCGCCGAGAGCTGCGCGACCAAGTACGAGTTCACCCGCGAGGCGCAGGACCGCTTCGCCATCGCCTCGACCGAGCGGGCGATCAAGGCCAACACCGACGGCAGCTTCGCCTGGGAAATGGCGCCCGTCACCGTCAAGGGCAAAGCCGGCGATGTGAAGTTCGACAAGGACGAGCAGCCCTTCAAGGCCAAGCTGGACAAGATCCCGGGCCTGAAGCCCGCATTCAAGAAGGACGGCACGATCACCGCCGCCAACGCCTCGTCGATCAGCGACGGCGCGGCGGCACTGGTGCTGATGCGGGCCTCCACCGCCGAGAAGCGCGGCCTGAAGCCGGTGGCGCGCATCGTCGCCCATGCCACCCATGCCCAGGCCCCCGAGTGGTTCACCACCGCGCCGGCGGGCGCGATCCAGAAGGCCCTGGCCAAATCGGGCTGGAAGGCGTCGGACGTCAATCTGTGGGAAGTCAACGAAGCCTTCGCCGTGGTCACCATGGCGGCGATGAAGGAGTTCGACCTGGCCCACGACATCGTCAACATCCACGGCGGCGCCTGCGCGCTGGGCCATCCGATCGGCGCCTCCGGCGCACGCATCCTGGTCACCCTGCTGGGCGGCCTGAAGAAGACCGGCGGCAAGAAGGGCCTGGCCTCGCTGTGCATCGGTGGCGGCGAAGCCGTCGCGATCACCGTCGAGATGCTCTGACCCGCCATGCCCACCGCGCTCGTGCTCGGGGCCTCTCGAGGCCTCGGACTGGAATTCACCCGGCAATACCTGGCTGACGGCTGGACGGTGTACGCCACGTATCGCAGCGAGGACGATCGCGTCAAGCTGCGCGACATGGGCGCCCATACGCTCAAGCTCGATGTGATGCAGATCGCCGACGTGGCCGGCATTGCCTGGCAGCTCGATGGTGAACGGATCGATGTCGCGGTGATGAACGCCGGGGTCTATGGCCCGCGCACCAGCAGTCCGCGCCAGCCGCCGGGTGACGCCGACTTCGACACCGTCATGCGCACCAACGTGCTGGCGGCGATGCGCATCGTGCCGGTGGTTGCGCCGCTGCTCGCCCCGGCGCGTGGCACGCTGGCCTTCGTGTCGAGCCGGATGGGGTCGATCGCCGAGGCAGGGGCCAGCTACGGCATGCTGTACCGGGTTTCCAAGGCGGCGGTGAACATGGTGGCGAAACTCGCGCACACCGACTTTGCGCCCCTGGGCGTGCGTGTGCTGTCGCTGCATCCCGGCTGGGTGCGCACCGACATGGGCGGACCCAATGCCGATGTCGACGTCACCGACAGCATCGCCGGTCTGCGCCGGGTGATCGCCGAGCCACAGGCCTTTCCGGGCGGCTGCTTCTACGACTATCGCGGCCAGTCGCTGGCCTGGTAGTCCCCGCCTCTGCCGTGCCGCCCGGGCGGCGAACGCCCGCCCCCGGGCGCCCCTCTGGTTAGGAGTCCCGCCATGGGCGAACGCCATCTCATTTCCTCCGGTTCCACCTTCGAGGCGATCGCCGGCTATTCGCGGGCGGTGGTCGACGGCGATGACGTGTTCGTCTCCGGCACGACCGGCTTCGACTACGCGCGGATGACCATCGAGGACGATCCGCTGGCGCAGACGCACCAGTGCTTTCGAAACATCGCCGAGGCGCTCGCGCATGCGGGCTGCACGCTCGACGAGGTGGTCCGGGTCCGCTATCTGCTGACCGACGCGGCGCTGTTCGACGCACTGGCGCCGGTGTTCGGGCAGTATTTCCACCGTGCCCGGCCGGCCGCCACCGCGATGGTGGTGGGACTGGTCGACCCGCGCATGAAGATCGAAATCGAAGTCACCGCCCGACGTCGGCGCGAAGGACCCTGAATGCTGCTTACACAAGACCAGCGGATGATCCGCGATGCGATCCGCGACTTTGTCGCCGGCGAGATCACGCCGAACGCCGCGCGCTGGGACAAGGAAAACACCTTCCCGCGCGAGGCGCTGCGCGGCCTGGCGGCGCTGGGCTGCTACGGCATCGCTGTGCCCGAGGCGCTTGGCGGCGCCGGTCTCGACTATGTGACGCTGGCGTTGGCGCTGGAGGAGATCGCAGCCGGCGACGGCGCCACATCGACCATCATCTCGGTGAACAACTGCCCGGTCTGTTCGATCCTGATGAGCTTCGGCTCCGACGCCCAGAAGCTTCAGTGGCTGGTGCCCCTGGCGCGGGGCGAGATGCTGGGCGCGTTCTGCCTGACCGAGCCCCATGTCGGCTCCGATGCCTCGGCGCTGACGACCACCGCCACCCGCGACGGCGACCACTGGGTGCTGAACGGGGTCAAGCAGTTCATCACCTCCGGCAAGAATGCCGACGTGGCGATCGTGATGGCCGTCAGCGACAAGGCTGCCGGCAAGCGCGGCATCTCGGCGTTCATGGTGCCGACCACCACACCCGGCTATCAGGTGGCCCGGCTCGAGGACAAGACCGGCCAGCATGCCTCCGACACGGCCCAGATCGTGTTCGAGAACTGCCGGGTGCCTGCGGCGAATCTGATCGGCGATGAGGGCCAGGGCTACAAGATCGCGCTGTCCGGCCTGGAAGGCGGACGGATCGGCATCGCCTCGCAGGCGCTGGGCATGGCGCGCGCCGCCTTCGAGGCGGCCCTGTCGTACGCCCATCAGCGCGTGGCCTTCGGCACGCCGATCTACAACCATCAGGCGGTGCAGTTCCGGCTGGCCGACATGGCGACACAGATCGAGGCGGCGCGTCAGCTGATCTGGCATGCCGCCACGCTGAAGGACGCAGGCCAGCCCTGCCTGAAGGAGGCCGCGATGGCCAAGCTGTTCGCCTCCGAGATGGCCGAGCGCGTCTGCTCCGACGCGATCCAGATCCACGGCGGCTACGGGTATGTCACCGACTTCCCGGTCGAGCGGATCTGGCGCGACGTGCGCGTGGCGCAGATCTACGAAGGCACCAGCGACATCCAGCGGATCCTGATCGGGCGGGCCCTGGCGGGCGGCGGCCAGGGAGCCGGACGATGAGGCCTCGCTTCGACGCGATCCTGTTCGACTGCGACGGCGTGCTGGTCGACAGCGAGCCCACCACCTGCGGAGTGCTGTGCACCATGCTGTGCGAACTCGGCGCCAACATCAGCCCCGATGAAACGATGCGCCGCTTCATCGGCAAGTCGGTGCGCGAGGAAGTCACGGACATCGAGGCGCTGATCGGCCAGCCGATTCCGCAGGGCTGGTATCAGCAGTTCATGCGCCGCCGCGACGAGGCGCTGGCCGAATCGGTGCAGGCGGTGGCAGGCATCGACTCGGTGCTCGACGCCGCGCAGGCCCATGGCTTCGTGCACGCGGTGGCCTCAGGCGCCGACCGCGGCAAGATGCGCATCACGCTGGGCCGCACCGGCCTGCTGGATCGGCTGCAGCCGCATGTCTATGGCGCCGATCAGGTCGAGCGCAGCAAGCCGCACCCGGACGTCTACCTGCTGGCCGCCCGCGGCCTGGGCATCGATCCGGCACGCTGCCTGGTCATCGAGGACACGCCCACCGGCACCCGTGCCGGACTGGCCGCCGGCGCCACTGTGCTGGGCTATTGCGGGCGCACCGACCCGCGCCATCTGCTGGCTGCCGGGGCGTCGATGGTCTTCGACGACATGGCGCGGCTGGCCGAACTGCTCAGGCAGTGACGCGTCAGGACGGATTTCACGACGTCGTCGACAGCGAGGAGATGTTCGTGCGTCTGCTCGGCCAGCTGCGCCGCGAACGCATCGTTCCCTGAGCGCACCGCGACCGGTGTACGCTTTCCCCGCCCTCACTGCCGGGATCTGACTTGCTCGAACGACTGTCTCGCCGACTGCCCTTCTATTACGGCTGGCTGGTCGTCATGGTGGTGTTCATCACCATGGCGATCGGCGTGAATGCGCGCACCGCGTTTTCACTGCTGTTCCCGCCGATGCTGGCCGAATTCGGCTGGGAGCGCGGCGTGACCGCCGGCGCCTTCTCGTTCGGCTTCCTGATCTCGGCCTTCCTGAGCCCCACGCTGGGCAAGCTGATGGACAGCCACGGCCCGCGCGTCGTGATGGAGATGGGTGTGGCGTTCACCGCCGCCGGGCTGCTGCTGGCCACGCTGGCCAGCGAGCCCTGGCACGTCTATCTGACCCTCGGTCTGCTGGTCGGCGCGGGCAGCGTGTGCCTTGGCTATACCGGGCAGGGGCTGTTCCTGCCGGCCTGGTTCGTGCAGCGGCGCGGCCTGGCGCTGAGCATTGCTTTTTCGGGCGTGGGTGCCGGTTCGATCATTCTGCTGCCTGCGTTGCAGACACTGATCGAGGGCAGCGGCTGGCGGGCCGCCTGCTGGTCCCTGGGCATCGTCACGCTGGTGCTGCTCGCGCCGCTGAACCTGCTGCTCCGACGGCGCCCCGAGGACCTCGGCCTGCGGCCCGACGGCGATCCGGTGCCGGGCGCGACGAGCGGCCCGCCACGCAAGACGAACATCGTCGATGCGAACTGGGCGGCGATCGACTGGACACTCGCCCGCGCCCTGCGCACGCGCCGCTTCTGGTGGCTGGCGCTGGGCTATTTCGGCGGCCTGTATGCCTGGTACGCCGTGCAGGTCCACCAGACCAAATACCTGACGGAGGTCGGCTTCAGCAGCACGCAGGCCGCGATGGCGCTGGGGGTGGTCAGCCTTGCGGGCGTTCCGGGGCAGATCGGGCTGGGCTGGCTGTCGGACCGGATCGGCCGCGAAATCGTCTGGACCATCGGCTGCCTGGGCTTTGCGCTGACCTATGGCGCGCTGCTGATGCTCAAGGGATCGCCCAGCGTGACGCTGCTCTACGCGATGGTGCTGGTGCAGGGCGTGCTCGGATATGGGATGACCTCGGTGGTCGGCGCCATCCCGGCGGAAATCTTCGAGGGTCGGCACTACGGCTCGATCTTCGGTTCGGTGATGCTGGCGGCGATCAGCGGCGGCGCCACCGGCCCATGGCTGACGGGGCTGCTGCACGACCACACGGGCAGCTATGCGCCGGCCTACTGGCTGGCGATCGCGTTCTGCTTCGTGTCGTCGTTTGCCATCTGGCGCGCCGCGCCGGGCGGCGTGCGGGCCGTTGCAGGGCGGGTGTGAGCCGAATGAATCGCAGCACCTGCTGAACCGCAGCGCCCGCTGAATCGAAGCGTCGCTCGACCCGAGCTCAGCGGCGCGGCACCGTGCGCCGCAGCGATTCGGGTGCGAATCGGGCGAACAGCAGCCCCACCGACATGATCAGGGCCGCCCCGGCGAACAGCGAAGCCTCGGGACTGACGAAGTCGACCATCAGCCCGAAGCCGATCGGCCCGATGACGTAGCCGATGTCGGCGAGCATCCGGTAACTGCCCATCGCCGCGGCGTTCATGCCCTGGGGCGCGTTGTCGGCCGCATAGGCAGCGGGCGCCGCACCATTCACCGCCGATGCGATGCCCCAGACCACGCAGGCGGCCACGAACCATCCGTAAGACGGCGCCACGCAGAAGGCGAGCAGCGACACCCCGGTCAGGATCGACGAGGGCACGATGATTGGTTTTCGCCCGTAGCGGTCGGCCAGGGCGCCCGCCGGATAGCTGGCCAGCAGCCCCAGCACGCTGCCCAGCGCGAACCCACTGCCGATCTGGCCGGCGCCCAGCCCCAGCTTGACCGCGCCGATCACCGGCACGACATTGAACAGCCCCCCGGTGCGCACGATGGCATTGGCCAGGCCGAGCAGGCTCACCAGCAGGAAGCCGGTGTTCGACGCAAGCAGCCGCATCTGGGCATGGAAGGGCACGCGCACCGCCCCG
>DAONCJ010000135.1:0-8204 GCA_035401985.1 Burkholderiaceae bacterium
GCCACCACCTTGCCGTAGTCGCCCACCAGCTCGTAAGACGGGTCCATCAGCACCAGCGCGCGACGGGTCGATGGCGGCACCTGACTTTTCAGGGCCTCGAAGCCGTCGGCGAGCACGACCTGGGTAGTGCGGGCATGGCCGAAATGGGTCGCCAGCAGCCGGTGATCGCTGGAATGCAGTTCGAACAGCCGCATCTGGTCCTGGGGCCGCATCAGCGCCTGGGCGATCGCGGGCGACCCCGGGTACTGAACCAGTTCACCGGTCGGATTGAACTGGCGGATCAGGGCCAGGTACTCGGCCACCACGGGTGGCGCGTCCTGGCGGTCCCAGATGCGCGCGATGCCCTGCAGGTATTCGCCGGTGGTCTGCGCGAACCGGTCGGCGAGCAGATACATGCCTGCGCCGGCATGGGTGTCGATGTAGCGGAAGGGCTTGTCCTTGGCGCTCATGTGGGCCAGCACCTGGGCCAGAACCAGATGCTTCAGGACGTCGCCATGATTGCCGGCATGAAAGCCGTGTCGGTATGCGAGCATGGGCGTGACTGTACACGCTGGGCGCTCGCCGGAGCCTATTGCATACTTTCGCCTTCCGGTCCCGCCATGGGGCCCAACCCGTCCGATCCAGGGGTGACGCGACGTGACTTTGGCAATGAGCTGGACCGAGTGGGCGCGACACGATGGCGTGTCGCTGGCCGACTGCGTGCGCAAGGGCGAAGTCACGGCGGCAGAACTGGCGGCGCAGGCGGCAGCGGGCATCGCGATGACCAATCCGGCGCTCAGCGCCGTGGTCGAGGTGTTCGACGACGTGGTCGCCGACCCGCTGCGCGATGGCATGAACCCGGGCGGCGCCTTTGCCGGCGTGCCCTATCTGATGAAGGACCTCGGTCCCACGCTCAAGGGCCGGCTGCAGGAGATGGGCTCGCTGCTGATGCGGGGCAACCGCGCCACGGCCGACAGCTATCTCACCGGGCGGATCCGCCAGGCCGGCCTGAACATCATCGGACGAAGCACCACGCCCGAGTTCGGCGTCTGCAGTTCGGCCGAGAACCCCGCTGTCTACATCACCCGCAACCCCTGGGATCTGGAATACACGACCTGCGGCTCGTCAGCCGGCACCGCGGCCATGGTGGCCGCCGGAGTCGTGCCGCTGTCCCATGCGACCGATGGCGGCGGCTCGATCCGCATTCCCGCGGGAGTGAACGGCAACATCGGACTGAAGCCCTCGCGTGGCGTGTTCTCGATCGCGCCGGGCGCCTCGGACCTGACCGGACTCGTGTCGACCCAGGGCTGCCAGAGCCGCAGCGTGCGCGACACCGCCGCCTTCGTCGACCACTGCCGGGGCGGCGCGCCGGGCGAGTTCATGCCGTACTGGACGCCAGCCGAGTCGTATGGCGAACTGATCGGACGCGACCCGGGGCGCCTGCGCATCGCGCTGTCGCACGAGTGGGGCGACTACCGGGCTACGCCGCACATCGCCGCCGAACTGGCGCGGGTCGGCCGTTTTCTCGAGGGCCTGGGGCACCATGTCGACTGGGCGCTGCCGGACGTGGACTTCCGCGCGGCCTTTGCCGCACAGACCACCTGCTACATCAGCAACTTCGCCCAGACCATCTCGAACCTGATCGCCCCGATGGGCCTGGAGCGACCGCCGGCCGATCGCGTCGAACCGATCAACATCAGGATCTGGGAAGCCGGCCTGCACACCTCGTTCACCGAACGGGCCCGGATGCAGGCCGTGTTCAACACGACTTCGCGGGGCTTCGGCGCGTTCTTCGAGTCCTGGGACATCGTCCTGACGCCGATCACCGCCCTGCCCACCCCGCGAATCGGCACGACCGAGTACCTGACGATCAGCGACAATCCTTCGGTGCACGACTGGTTCGCCAACCTGTGGCAGAACTTCGCCTACACGCCGCTGGCCAACCTCTGCGGGATACCCGGCATTTCATTGCCTCTCGCAGCCCAGGAAAACGGACTGCCACTGGGCATCCAGGCGCAGGCCCGGCAGGCCAACGACGGGCTGCTGCTGCAACTGGCCGCACAGATCGAGCGGGCGATCGAGGGCCGTTGGAACTCGGGCCTCGTGCCGGCCGTTCACGTGACGAAATAGGGTCCCGGCCGGGCGTTTATCGGCCCGGCGGATGGCGGTCCGCTGGCTGCCCCGGTGATTCGTCCGTACTGCTTGATCGACAAATGAATCGACGCGATTTGTCTGGCGCTCAGGCCTCCGTATGATGGCCGCTGCCGCCGCCGGCCGCCAACCTCGGGCGACGCGGCGCCAGGAGACCCGCTGCCCACCATGTCCCAACCGCCGCTGACGCCCGCCATCGACCAGCCGATCCGATTCGAGGATCGGTCCCGCGACAGGATCGAATACACCACCTGCTACATGTGCGCCTGCCGCTGCGGCATCCAGGTCACCGTGCAGGACGGCAAGGTGCGCTTCATCCAGGGCAATCCGAACCATCCGGTGAACCAGGGCGTGCTGTGCGCCAAGGGCAGCGCCGGCATCATGAAGCAGTACTCCCCGGCCAAGCTGCAGCACCCGATGATCCGCCGCCCGGGCACCGAGCGCGGTGCCGGCGTGTTCGACCCGATCAGCTGGGACGATGCGCTCGCGATGCTCACCACGCGCCTGCGCCACATCCGCTCCACCGACCCCAAGCGCCTGGCGTTCTTCACGGGGCGCGATCAGATGCAGGCGCTCACCGGCCTCTGGGCGCAACAGTTCGGCACACCGAACTGGGCGGCCCACGGCGGCTTCTGTTCGGTCAACATGGCCGCGGCGGGCCTGTACTCGATCGGCTATTCGTTCTGGGAATTCGGCGCACCGGACTGGGATCGCGCCCGCTACTTCATGCTCTGGGGCGTGGCAGAAGATCACGCCAGCAACCCCATCAAGATCGGCCTGGACAAGCTCAAGCGCAATGGCGCGAAGTTCGTGTCGGTCAATCCGGTGCGTACCGGCTATTCGGCCATTGCCGATGAATGGGTGCCGATCCGCCCCGGCACCGACGGGCTGCTCGCGCTGGCGATGGTCCATGTGCTGTTGTCGCGTGAACTGTTCGACTGGGAGTTCCTGGTCCGCTACACCAATGCGGCCTGGCTGGTCATCGACGCGCCGGGCACCGCGCGCGATGGCCTGTTCCTGCGCAACCTGCAGGGCCAGCCGCTGCTGTTCGACCAGCAGGCGCAAACAAGCGCCGCGATGGCCGCCGGCGTGCAGCCGGCGCTGTTTGGCCAGTGGACGGTGGAAGACCCGACCGCGGACGCAGCGGCGCGCGCCAGCGCTCCTGCCGGGCTGGCCGGGGTAAGGGTCCGCACCGTGATGTCGCTGCTCGCCGAGCGCTATCTCGATGAGGAATACTCGCCGGCCGCGGTCGCCGAGCGTTGCGGCGTGCCTGCCGAGCAGATCGAACGCCTGGCGCTGGAGATGGCCAGCGTCGCGTTCCAGGAGACCATCGAACTGCCGATCGCCTGGACCGATGTCTGGGGTCGCGAGCACACCAAGGTGGTCGGCCGCCCGGTGGCCATGTATGCGATGCGCGGCATCTCGGCGCACTCCAACGGGTTTCAGACCTGCCGCGCGCTGCACCTGATCCAGATGCTGCTGGGCGCGCTCGACGGCCCGGGCAACTTCCGCTCGCGCGCGCCGTTCCCCAAGCCCATTCCGCCGCATCAATTGCCCGAGAACGACGCCCGCGTCATCAACGCGCCGGACACCGCGCTGCCGCGCACGCCTCTGGGCTTCCCGGCCCGCCCTGAAGACCTGGCGATCGACGAACACGGGCAGCCACTGCGCCTGGACAAGGCATATTCGTGGGAGAGCCCGATCGCGGCCCACGGCATGATGCACATGGTGATCCACAACGCGGTGAAGGGCGATCCGTATCCGATCGACACGCTGATGCTCTTCATGGCGAACATGGCCTGGAACTCGGCGATGAATACCTCGCAGACCCAGGACATGCTGTGCGCGAAGGGTGCCGATGGCGCCTACAAGATCCCGTTTATCGTGGTCAGCGATGCGTTCGACTCCGAAACCGTGCGCTTCGCCGATCTGGTGCTTCCCGACACGACCTACCTCGAACGCTTCGACACCATCTCGATCCTGGATCGGCCCATCTCCGAGCCCGACACGGTGGCCGATGCGATCCGTCATCCGGTGGTGCCCCTGGACCGCGATGTGCGGCCGTGGCAGGAGGTGCTGGTGGACATCGCAGCGCGCCTGGGCTTTCCGGCCTTCAGCGACGCCGAGGGCAAGCCGCGCTATGCGGGCTATGAAGACTTCATCGTCCGCTACGAACGCGCGCCCGGCATCGGTTTCCTGGCCGGCTGGCGCGGCGCCGACGGCGCCGAGTCGCTCAAGGGCGCGCCCAATCCGAATCAGTGGCAGGCCTACATCGACGGGCAGAGCTTCTTCGCCAGCCACTGGCCCGATCACATGAAGTTCAACCGCGGCGTGAACCAGGCCTACCTGGACGAGGCCGCGCGGGTCGGCTTCATCGGCAAGGCCGAGCCCATCGTGATGCAGATCTGGTCCGAGCCGCTGCAGAAATTCCGGCTCGCGGGCCAGGGCCTTTACGACGGGCCGCGCCCGACCCGACCGCAGGATCGCGAACGGCTGACCCGATATTTCGACCCGCTGCCCTGCTGGTATCCGCCGCTTGAAACCGGTGCGCTCGACGATCCGGACAAATACCCATTCCATGCGATCACCCAGCGCCCGATGGTCATGTATCACGCCTGGGATTCGCAGAACGCCTGGCTGCGCCAGATCGTCGGCCAGAACTTCCTTTACATGAACGCCACCCGGGCCGCGACGCTGGGGCTGGCCGACTACGACTGGGTCTGGGTGGAGTCCCACAACGGGCGCATCCGATGCCAGTTGAAGACCATGGATGGCTGCGAAGCCAACACCGTGTGGACCTGGAACGCGATCGGCAAGATGTCGGGCGCCTGGGGGCTGGACCCGCTGGCGGCCGAGGCCACCCACGGGTTCCTGCTCAACCACCTGATCAGCGAGAGCCTGCCGCGTCACGAGGGCCAGCCCGCGATCACCAACTCCGACCCGGTGACCGGGCAGGCCGCCTGGTACGACGTGCGGGTGCGCATCACCAAGGCCGCGCCCGGCGAGACGGGCGTATGGCCAAAGATCGAATTCGGCCAGTTGCCGGGGAGTGCTGCATGAAGCTCGGACTTGTTGTCGACCTGGACACCTGCGTGGGCTGCCATGCCTGCGCGGTGGCCTGCAAGGAATGGAACGGCCAGTCGCTGATGGCCGGTGGGGCGCCCGATTACGACGGCCATGGCGCGGCGCCCTCGGGCGTCTGGTTCAACCGGGTGCGCCACTACGAATTCACCGCGCAGGCCCCGGGTCCTGAGCAAGCCCAGGGTTGCGGCCATGTGAACCTCTCCAAGACCATCAACGTGCCGATGTCCTGCATGCATTGCGAGGATGCCGACTGCGTCACCGTCTGTCCCACCGGAGCGTCGTACAAGCGGGCCGAGGACGGCATCGTGCTGATCGATCCCGAAAAATGCATGGGCTGCAACTACTGCGCCTGGGCCTGCCCTTATGGCGCGCGCGAACTCGACACCGATGCCGGTGTGATGCGCAAGTGCACGCTCTGCGTCGATCGCATCTACGACGAACAGTTGCCCGCCGCCGAGCGGCAGCCGGCCTGTGTGCTGGCCTGCCCCGCGCATGCCCGGCACTTCGGCGATTTCGATGACGCCGGCTCCCTGGTGTCGCTGATCACGAAGGCCCGCGAAGGCGTCGCGCTGCTGCCCGAACTCGACTACAAGCCGGTCAATCGCTACCTGCCGCCGCGTGCCGCGCCCGAGGTCGACACCGCGCAGGCGGATGCCCGACCGGCCAACCTGAAGGATCGCCTGCGGGCGATGGCCAACCGACTGATCGAACTCTGAGGCGCCGGCGCGAATGAAACCCGCTCTGTCCGTTGTTTTCTTCACCGTCAGTTCAGGCGCCGGCCTGGGCCTGCTGATCTGGGCGACGCTCGCGCGTCTGATGCAGGGCTCGCAGCCAGGCTTCGGGTTCGCGGTCGCGATGGCCGGCGTGCTGTTCACCGCCGGCCTGCTGTCGTCGAGCCTTCATCTGGCCAATCCCCGCAATGGCTGGCGCGCCTTCGCGCGTTTTCGGCACTCGTGGCTGTCGCGCGAAGGGGTGTTCGCGGTGGCGGTGTACCCGGTGGCCGCGGCGTTCCTGTGGGCCGATGCGCACGCGCTGCGCGGCCTGGCACTGGTCAGCGGACTGCTGCTGGTGGCGCTGGCACTGATCGTGCTGGCGTGCACCGGCATGATCTACGCCTGCCTGAAGACCGTGCCGCACTGGCGCAACTGGCAGACGGCGGTGGCCTATCCGCTGTTCGGACTGATGTCGGGCGCGCTGCTGTGGCTGGCCGCGATCAGCGGGGCGGCGGCCGATCAGGCCCTGAACGACACGCCGATGCGCCAGGGGACCATGCTGGCGCTGCTGCTGCTTGTCGCGGGTGGCGCGCTCAAGCTGTCCTACTACCTGCGCTTCGCGCGCGCGCCCGCACTGCCCAGCCTGAATGCCGCGATCGGCCTGCCGCCCGGACGGGTTCGCCTGCTCGACGTCGGTCATTCGGGGCGCACATTCCTCACCGATGAGTTCGTGTTCGCGCTGGCGCGCGAACAGGCAAGGCTGCTGCGCTGGGTGGCGCTGGGACTCGGCTTTGCGCTGCCCGGACTGCTGCTGGCGTTCGCCCCGCGCTGGACGGCGCCGGCCGTGGCAAGCTGCCTGGCCGGACTGCTGGTCGAGCGCTGGCTGTTCTTCGCCGAGGCCAGGCACGTGGTGCGGGTCTATCACGGCGCCTGAGGCCGGCGCTATCCGCGCACGAACAGCGTCACCAGCGGCTCGTCGCCCACCTGCCGGCTCCAGTGCCCATGTACCGCCGGGTCAAACGTCGCGCCCTCGGGCAGCAGATCCGCCGAATAAAAATGCTGCCCCGGCCCGAACACCCGACTGCTGCCGTCCTGCAGGCCGATCTCCATCTGCCCGCCAAGAATGAAGCACCACTGGGGCGCCCCGGTGCAATGGAACTGGCTGCGGAACCCGACCGGGCTTTCGCGCAGCTGATAGCCGCCGCTGTCGAACACCTGCGACAGGCGCGACTGAGGGGTGCCTTCATTCAGCGCGACGGGCTCTTCGCGAAACTTGGCGCGGCCATCGGTGTCGGTGAACAGCACCACCCGGGTGAAAACGGACATGTAGACTCTCCTGACTCATCACGAACGACTGAAAGCCCATGATGCCATCGCCCGGCAGCGCCATCGAACAGGCCTTCGAGTACCTGTTCCCCGTTTACGAGATGGCTCGCACGCGATACCTGCTGATCGAGAATCCGGCCAATTCGCGGCGTCTCGCGCCAGGAGCGATCAACCACCGCCGCCTGCTCGCCGATCACCGCTCGCGCGCGGTGACCACGCCCAACAACGACACGCTGTATTCGTCGAGCTGGCTGGACCTGGCCGCGGCGCCCGTGATCGTGAGCATTCCGCAAATCGCGGGACGATACTGGTCAGTGGCGATGATGGATATCTTCACCAACAACTTCGCGATGCTGGGCAGCCGCCTCGACGGTGAAGGGCCATTGCGGGTGCTCGTGGCCGGCCCCGCGTGGCAGGGCAGCGCGCCCGCCGGCCTGCGCGTGGTGCGCGCGCCGTCCAACGATGTGTGGCTGCTGGGCCGCTGGCTGATCGACGGGCCGCACGACATCGATGCGGTCCACGCCATCCAGAACGCGATGGCCATCGAAAGCGTGGCGCCAGTCGCGCCTCGAATTCCGCAGTCGGTCGCGCCCGGACAGTCCACTGATCCGGCGAATTTCCTGGCGGTCGTCAATGAAATGCTGGCCCGCAACCCGGTGCCGCAGGCCGAGCTCGCCATGGTTCAGCAATGGTCCGCGATCGGCGTTCGCCCGGGCGATGCCACTGCATGGGACAAGCTCGATCAGGCAGCGCGCACCGCCTGGCAGCAAGGCATCGAGCCCCTGCACAAGCCCTTGCGCGAAGGCCTGTGGGCCGGTGCGCGCCGCGTCTCGGGCTGGGCCTACCCGCCGGCCCAGATCGGCCAGTACGGCACCGATTACCATCTGCGCGCCGCGGTCGCTCTGGGCGGCCTGGGCGCGCTCGAACCGGTTGAAGCCATCTATCTGGGCA
>DAONCJ010000136.1:0-7630 GCA_035401985.1 Burkholderiaceae bacterium
GGCCCGCGGCACCGATGTGATCCTGCACCTGCGCCCCGATCCGGAAGGCGAAGCGGATGGCGAGACGCGCTTCTCGTCGCTGCTGTCGGCCTGGGAGCTGCGCAACATCGTGCGCAAGTATTCCGACCATGTGTCGCTGCCCATCCGGATGCGCCGCGAAGAGTGGGACAAGGAGAAGTCCGAATACGTGACGCTGGACGACTGGGAAACCGTCAATCAGGCCAGCGCGCTGTGGACGCGCTCCAAGTCCGACATCGACGACGAGCAGTACAAGGCCTTCTACAAGCACGTCTCGCACGACAATGCCGACCCGCTGGCCTGGACCCACAACCGGGTCGAAGGCCGCAGCGAATACACGCAGCTGCTCTACATTCCGTCCAAGGCGCCCTTCGATCTGCTCGATCGCCAGCAGAAGCACGGCGTCAAGCTGTACGTGCGCCGCGTCTTCATCATGGACGAGGCCAGCGAACTGCTGCCGACCTACCTGCGCTTCGTGCGCGGCGTCGTCGATTCCAGCGATCTGCCCCTGAACGTGTCGCGCGAGATCCTCCAGGAGAGCCGTGACGTCAAGGCGATCCGCGAGGGTTGTTCGCGGCGCATCCTGGCGCTGCTCGACGACCTCGCCGACAACCAGCCGGACAAGTACACGCAGTTCTGGACCGAATTCGGCCAGGTGCTCAAGGAAGGGCTCGGCGAAGACCTCTCGCAGCAGGAAAAGCTCTCGCGCCTTCTGCGGTTCGCCTCCACCGCAAGCGACAGCAACGATCAGAGCGTCTCGCTGGACACCTACGTGTCGCGGATGAAGGAGGGTCAGGAGCACATCTACTACGTGACCGCCGACACGCCGGTGGCGGCGCGCAACAGCCCGCACCTCGAGGTCTTCCGCAAGAAGGGCATCGAGGTCCTGCTGCTGACCGATCGGGTCGACGAGTGGATGCTGTCCTTCCTGTCCTCGTATCAGGACAAGCAGCTGATGTCGGTCGCCCGTGGCGGACTCGATCTCGGCAAGCTGGCAGACGAGGAGGAAAAGAAGCAGGCCGAGCAGGTCGCCGACGAATTCAAGCCGCTTGCCCAGCGCCTCAAGGAGAGCTTGGGCGAGCGGGTCAAGGACGTGCGGATCAGCAGCCGTCTGACCGACTCGCCGTGCTGTCTCGTGTCCGACGAGGGCGAGATCAGCGGTCACCTCGAGCGACTGCTCCGCCAGGCCGGACAGAACGCCCCAGACCGCAAACCGATCCTCGAGATCAACCCGACGCACCCGCTGGTCAGCCGCATCAAGCTGGACGATCCGGCGTTCGATGACTGGTCGGCGCTGCTGTTCGATCAGGCGATGCTGGCCGAGGGAGGGCAGCTGTCCGATGCGCCGGGCTTCGTTCGGCGCATGAACGCCATGCTGCTGGCCGCGGCGCAGGAGCGGTGAGCGACGATCCGCCCGATACCGACCTGGCGCGCGGTCTGCAGCCGGTGGCCGACGCGCGCGCACGGGTGCTCGTGCTGGGCAGCTTCCCGGGCCGGGCATCGCTGACCGCCGGCCACTATTACGCTCATCCGCGCAACCAGTTCTGGCCGCTGATGTCGGCCGTGCTGGGCGAGGAACTCGTCCCGCTGGACTGGCCGGCGCGCTATGCGCGTCTGCGCGATCGTCACGTCGCCTTGTGGGATGTGATCGAGGCCTGCGAGCGTCCGGGCAGCCTCGATGCCAACATCCGTCAGGCTAGCGCCAACGACCTCGACGCGCTGCTCGCGGGCCTGCCGGAACTGCGCCGTATCGTGTTCAACGGTGGCACGGCAGGCCGTCATGCCCGGCGCTTCGCCGATGCGGGATTCGAGGTGCAGGTGCTGCCCTCGAGCAGTCCGGCGCATGCCGCGCTCAACTTCGAGCGCAAGCGGGATCGCTGGGTCGAGGCGTTCCGTGGCGTGATGGTGTTGCCGGAGCGGGCAGGGGCTGCAGCATACGAACAAGCGAGCGAACCAGAGACCACGAGACCCCCGCTGCGTGCGCGCCGGCACCGCCCCGTCGAGGTGCCGATCACCTTGTCGGAAGAGGGCGGTGTGCGCTTCCTGCATTTCGGGTCGATGTGGGTGCAGGGGGCGATGCTGATCTCGCATCCCAACGTGCTGGTCCTCGATTACGTGCAGCGGATGATGACGTGGCTGATGTTCTTGTCACCGCCCGCACGCATCCTGCAACTGGGGCTGGGCGCCGGATCGCTGACGCGCTTCACCCACGCCAGGCTCCTGGACAGCCACACGACGGTGATCGAATGCAGCCGCGACGTGATCGACGTCGCGCGGGCGTGCTTTGCACTGCCCGCCGACGACGACCGGCTGAGCGTCCGATGCGACGATGCAGGCCGCTTCATCGCCCGCCGGGCCGAGGCGGGGAAGTATGGCGTCGTCCAGGTCGACCTGTACGACGCCGACGCCCGTGGACCGGTGCTCGACTCGGACGCGTTCTACCAGGATTGCCGCCGCGTGCTGGCGCAGCCCGGCATCTGCGTGGTCAACCTGTTCGGCAGCCACCGCTCGTTCGCCCCGAACATCGCACGGCTGTCTAAGGCATTTGGCGGCCGAATCCTGGTCATGCCAGCGACGCCCGCTGGCAACCGGATCGTGCTCGGGTTCGCCGGTCCGCCGCTGCGCATCGAATGGGCGGCGCTCGAGCAGCGGGCACGCTGGCTGGAGCAGCGCTTCGGATGGCCCGCCATCGAATGGGCACAGCTGCTTCGAACCCGTTCCCGTCGGGCCGTCTGCGCGGTTTGAGCGGCCGTCCGTCCGTGCATCGGGCGGTCTGGCCGGTACGCGCTGATATCGTCATGTGTCCGGTCTGCGAGGGCCGGCGCCGCCATTGGCGAACAACGGTTCCCTCAGATGAATGCAGCAGCCATCAGCGACTCTCCCGACTCCGTCCTAGAGCATCCGACCGATGAGCAGCCTGCCAGCCCCGGCAGCGCCGCATTGGGCAAGCCGGGACGCCGCGTCCAGGTCGGGGACCTGATCGAAGCGCTCGTCGCCGACGGTTTTCTCGAGGATGCCCAGGGAGTCAAGGCAGCTGTCTACGCCCGGCTGAGCACCTCCGAGCAGCACGCGCTGGTGTCGCTGGCGCAGCGCAAGCTGCGCAGCGCCAAGCCGCCCCACCGCACGCTCGATCTGGAGACCCTGACCGAGTGGTTCGCCGCCCGCGTCGGCCTCGATTACGTGCACATCGATCCTCTGCGGGTGAACCTGTCGAAGGTCGCCGAGGTGATGTCGAGCCAGTATGCGACCCGGTTCCGGATCCTTCCCCTGGAAGTGCGTCCGGGCGAGGTGGTGATCGCGACGGCCGAACCGTTCATGACCGACTGGATGCCCGAACTCGCGCAACTGCTGCGCGCGGACATCCGCCGCGTGGTGGCCAACCCCCAGGACATCACCCGCTACATTGCCGAATTCTTTTCGCTCGCCAAGTCGGTGCGCGACGCGCAGAAGAACGGCGCGATCAACAACCAGAACAACTTCGAGCAGCTGGTCGAGCTCGGGCGCAGCGGCAAGAGCGTCGACGCCAACGACCAGCATGTGGTCACCATCGTCGACTGGCTGATGCAATACGCCTTCGATCAGCGCGCCAGCGACATCCACCTCGAACCGCGCCGCGACCATGGCGTGGTCCGGTTCAGGATCGACGGCGTGCTGCACAACGTCTACCAGGTTCCCGCGGCTGTGCTGTCGGCGATGACGAGCCGGATCAAGCTGCTGGGCCGCATGGATGTGGTCGAGAAGCGCCGTCCGCAGGACGGCCGCATCAAGACCAGGGGTCAGTCGGGCCGCGAAGTCGAGCTGCGGCTGTCGACGCTGCCCACCGTCTTCGGCGAGAAGCTGGTGATGCGGATCTTCGACCCCGACGTGATGCTGCGCGACTTCACCGAGCTCGGTTTCGGTGACGAGGACCGCAGCCTGTGGAACGCGATGGTGGCCAGGCCCAATGGCATCGTGCTGGTGACCGGACCGACCGGCTCGGGCAAGACGACCACGCTGTACACCACGCTGAAGCAGCTCGCCACCGAGGAGGTGAACGTCTGCACGGTCGAGGACCCGATCGAGATGATCGAGCCGTCGTTCAACCAGATGCAGGTGCTGCACGGCATCGAGCTGTCGTTTGCCGACGGCATCCGCGCGTTGATGCGCCAGGACCCGGACATCATCATGGTCGGCGAGATCCGCGATCTCGAAACAGCCGAAATGGCGGTGCAGGCCGCGCTGACCGGACACCTGGTGCTGTCGACTCTGCACACCAACGACGCCCCGGCCGCCATCACCCGTCTGCTCGATCTCGGGGTGCCTTCGTATCTGATCAGCTCGACCGTGGTTGGCGTGATGGCGCAGCGGCTGGTCCGCACCTTGTGCCCGCACTGCAAGGAGCTGGGTGCAGAAATCAGCGATTCGCAGTGGAAAGCGCTGATCTCGCCGTTCCGGTCGCGCAAGCCCGAGCGCGTCTGGCGCGCGGTGGGCTGTCTGGAGTGCCGGATGACCGGCTACAAGGGCCGCGCGGGCATCTATGAGCTGCTGCTGCTGACCGAGGACCTGAAGGCGCTGATCAGCGATCAGCACGACGCGCGCAAGCTGCGCACGACGGCGATCCGAAACGGACTGCGTCCATTGAGGCTTTCAGGGGCCCAGAAGATCGCGCAGGGTGTGACGACGCTGGAAGAAGTGCTGCGCAACGCGCCAGCCATCGAGCACTGAGGCGGCGCGGCCGCCCTGATCTGCGTCAGTAAGGGAAGCGACAGGGGCGCGCATGGGCGCCCCTGCAGTCCGTATTACTTGGACAGCTCGCGCATGGCCTTCTCGAGGCCGGCGAGCGTGACCGGATACATCCGGTTGGTCATCAGCTGCTTGATCACCGAGATGGACTGGCGGTATTCCCAGACTCCTTCGGGTTCAGGATTGAGCCAGGCGAACTTCGGATAGCGCTCGACCAGACGACGCAGCCAGATCGCGCCGGCCTCTTCGTTGTTGTATTCGACCGAGCCGCCCGGCTGCAGCACCTCGTAGGGGCTCATCGTCGCGTCACCGACGAAGATCAGCCGGTAGTCGTTGTTGTACTTGCGGATGATGTCCCAGGTCGAATGACGCTCGGAATGGCGACGACGGTTGTTCTTCCAGACGTAGTCGTAGACGCAGTTGTGGAAGTAGAAGAACTCGAGGTGCTTGAACTCGGTCTTGGCGGCCGAGAACAGCTCTTCGGTCTGCTTGATGTGGTCGTCCATCGTGCCGCCGACATCCAGCAGCATCAGCACCTTGATGGTGTTGTGGCGCTCGGGGACCATCTTGATGTCGAGATAGCCGGCGTTGCGCGCGGTGCTGTAGATGGTGTCGTCGAGGTCGAGCTCTTCTTCGGCCCCTTCACGCGCGAACTTGCGCAGACGCCGCATCGCCACCTTGATGTTGCGGGTGCCGAGCTCGACCTGGTCGTCATAGTCGCGGTAGGTGCGCTGCTCCCACACCTTGACTGCCGTGCGGTTGCCCGCCGACGGTCCGCCCACGCGGATGCCTTCGGGGTTGAAGCCACCATTGCCGAACGGCGATGTGCCGTTGGTGCCGATCCACTTCTTGCCGCCTTCGTGGCGCTCTTTCTGCTCTTCGAGCAGTTGACGCAGACGCTCGAGCAGCTTGTCCAGACCCCCCATGGCCTCGATCGCCGCCTTTTCCTCGGCGGTGAACTCGCGTTGCAGCTGGCGCTTGAGCCAGTCCAGCGGCAGATCGAGATCAACGCCGGGCAGGGCCTGGACGTCCTTGAAATAGGAGCCGAAGGCCTTGTCGAACTTGTCGAAATTGCGTTCGTCCTTGACCAGCGCCGCACGCGACAAGTAATAGAACTCGTCGATCGTGTTGTTGATCACATGCAGCTTGATGCCTTCGATCAGCATCAGGTATTCCTTGATCGACACCGGCAGCTTGGCCTTGCGCAGGTGCAGGAAGAAGTCGATGAGCATGGTCGGGACTCCTTAAGTCATATGCTCGCGCCGCTGCACGCGGCGACGTGGCAGGCGGACCTGCCACGATCCGGATCAGCGGTTGTGCCGCGCCATGAAAATCAGGCGCTCGAACAGATGGACGTCCTGTTCGTTCTTGAGCAGGGCTCCGTGCAGCGGCGGAATGACCTGCTTGTTGTCCTGCGACTTGAGCGCTTCGGGCGGAATGTCCTCGGCCAGCAGCAGCTTGAGCCAGTCGAGCAGCTCGGACGTGGAGGGCTTCTTCTTCAGGCCCGGCACTTCGCGGATCTGGAAGAAGGCTTCCATCGCCTCTTTGAGCAGCGTTTTCTTGATTTCCGGATAGTGCACATCGACGATCGACTGCATCGTCTCCTTGTCCGGGAACTTGATGTAATGGAAGAAGCACCGGCGCAGAAATGCGTCGGGCAGTTCCTTTTCATTATTGGAGGTGATGATCACCACCGGACGATGCCGTGCCTTCACCAGCTGGCGGGTTTCATAAACATAGAATTCCATCCGGTCCAGCTCGCGGAGCAGGTCGTTCGGAAACTCGATGTCGGCCTTGTCGATCTCGTCGATCAGCAGCACCATCGGCTGCTCGGCCTCGAAGGCCTGCCACAGCACACCGCGCACGATGTAGTTGTGGATGTCCTTCACCCGCTCGTCGCCAAGCTGCGAGTCGCGCAGACGCGAGACGGCGTCGTATTCGTACAGGCCCTGCTGCGCCTTGGTGGTGGACTTGATGTGCCACTGCAGCAGCGGCATGTTCAGGCCCTTGGCCACTTCTTCGGCCAGCATGGTTTTGCCGGTGCCGGGCTCGCCTTTGATGAGCAGGGGGCGCTGCAGTGTGATGGCAGCGTTGACCGCCAGCTTGAGGTCGTCGGTGGCGACGTACTGGGAAGTGCCTTCGAATCGCATTGGGATGGGCTAGAGGTAAGGCGTGCACTGCACGGGTATTTTCGAGTATACGGGAAGCCGCGCGGACGCGCGCCGCAACTGGACGGCCATGGAACCGCTCGGCTAAAATCCGGTGTTCGCTTCTAAAACAAAGACTTCGCGCGGATCAGCACGCGCTCATCTCGATTCCCAGGTGGATATGGTCAAGAAATTGGTACTCGTCGCCCTGATGGCGGCGGCCCCGCTGGCTGCGTGGGCTGAGGGCAATGCCGACGCGGCAAAGCAGAAGACGTCGATGTGCATCGGCTGCCACGGCATCCCCGAATACAAAGCGTCGTTTCCCTCGGTCTATCGCGTTCCGAAGATCGCCGGCCAAAGCGCCAAGTACATCGAAAACGCGCTCAATGCCTACAAGAAAGGCGATCGCTCGCACCCCACCATGCGTGGCATTGCGGGTTCTCTGACCGACCAGGACATCGCAGACCTGGCCGCGTACTACGGCACCAAGTAAGGAGCACTGCATGATTCGCTTTTCACGGCTTGCGCCGGTCGCAGTGCTGGCAGTCGCCCTCGTCAGCGTTCCGGCACTTGCTGCCGACATCGAGCAGGGTCGCATCAAGGCCGAACAGGTCTGCGCCGCCTGCCATGGCAAGGACGGCAACACCCCCATCGATCCGTCGTATCCGCGGCTCGCCGGCCAGCACAAGGACTTCCTTGAGCGTGCGCTGCTCGACTACCGGTCCGACGCCCGCAAGAACCCC
>DAONCJ010000136.1:7640-8177 GCA_035401985.1 Burkholderiaceae bacterium
CATGGCGGCCAATGCCAAGCAGCTGACGCGCGACGATGTCCGCAACGTTGCTGCGTACTACGCCAGCCTCCCGGGCGTGCTCACGGTCAAGAAGTAAGCCGCGCTCGCAACAACGGCTGCAAGACCCGGTGTGCACCGGGTTCTGCAGCCGTTTTGTTTTTGGGCGGCAGAGGCGGACTACGGTTCGGTACGCCCGGCCTGGTCTTCGCTGCCATGCAGCCACAGGTACAGGGTCGGCAGCACCAGCAGGGTCAGCATGGTGGCGGTGATGAGCCCGCCGATGATGACGATGGCAAGCGGCCGCTGTGTTTCGGCGCCAATGGCGGTCGACAGCGCCATGGGAAGCAGCCCGAGCGACGCCAGAAGGGCTGTCATCAGCACGGTTCGCAGGCGGTCGATGGATCCGCGGAAGACCGCGTCGTACACATCCTCACCATGCGCGCGCAGGTGCCCGAAGTGCGACAGCATCACCACGCCATTCAGAACGGCCTGCCCGAACAGCGCGATGAAACCGATCGCAGCCGAGACCGACAACGG
>DAONCJ010000137.1:0-8150 GCA_035401985.1 Burkholderiaceae bacterium
TCGAGCAGCACGCCGTCGACCCGGTCGATCCCGCGCCGGGCCAGGACCTCGACCAGTTCTGAGAATCGGCCATGCTCGATCGCGAAACGGGTATCACCTCGGCCCTCTCCCCATCGACGTCCGGCCGCCACGGCCTGCGGATCACGATCCATCGCCAGCAGGCGGCCGTGTTCGCCCAGGCGCTCGAGGATCGCGGCACTGTGGCCGCCACGGCCGAACGTGCCGTCGACGTAGATTCCGTCGGCACGAATCGACAGCGCCTCGACCGTCTCGTCGAGCAGGACCGGTACATGCCCCGGCTCGGCCACTCCATCCTTCAACCCTGATCGCCCTGGAAGGAGAAATTGGCCAACGCCTCGGGCAGCCCGCCTTCGATCGCCTTTTGTTCCTGCGCCTCGAGCACGTCCGGATCCCAGATCTCGAAGTAGTGCTGAAGGCCCACCAACATCACTTTCTGTTCAATTTTCAAGCCGGCCGCCTTGCGCAATTCGGGCGCAATGAGAATCCGGCCGGCGGAGTCCATTTCGATGTCGCTTGCGCTGCCCAGGAAGATCCGCTGCCAGGCCCGAGCCGAGAACGGCCAGCCGGCGATTTCCTGCCGCTTGCGCTCCCAGCTGCTGCGGGGCAGCAGCATCAGACAGCCGTCGGGATGCCGCGTCAGCGTCAGCCTGCCCTCGTGGAGGACCTGCAGGATGTCGCGCTGACGCGCGGGCACGGTCAACCGGCCCTTGGCGTCAAGCGACAACTCGAAGCGTCCCTGGAGCATGGCAATTGTTGCGGAATCACAGCAGTTCCACCGCTGCGCCCCACGATCCACCACTAAAAAACCTAATGCCCCACTCTAATCAGCAATATGAAACAGGTCAAGCCGAGACACTGTTTTTCCAATCAGGACAATGACTTACGAAAGCCCGTCGGGCCGTGGTCCAGAGCGGGGAATCGCCGGCCTGCCGAGCCGATTCTGTCTTTGTTCCAAAAACTGCGAATTTGCCACCGTGATGGTGGGAATCCGTGGGGGCGCCAGCAGGGGGAGACGGGCGTGAGCACCCGAGCCACGCGCGGCAGCGGTCGATCAGGGGGGCGAAAAAAGCTCCGGCGCAGCTCGCCCGAGTGCTTCGGGGGCCGCCGAAAGGAGATGCAGAGCGGGTCTGTAGGCCGGATTCTGTCCGCCGGTTGCCCGGCGCGACGGTCATTCCTCTGGGCGGCCGGTTACCCGACCGCTCTAGCCACCAACCCGCACGCTCGGGCGGACCGCCCTGCCCGGCCGTGAAGCCGGATCGCGTGCCTATTCGGTGTTGCTCCGGGTGGGGTTTGGCGTGCCGCCGGTGTCGCCATCGGCGCGGTGAGCTCTTACCTCACCATTTCACCCTTGCCAGCCCTTGCGGGCTTCGGCGGTATCTTTCTGTTCCACTTTCCGTCGCCTTCAGCCTTGCGGCCTATAACGCCTGGCCGTTAGCCAGCACCCTGTCCTGCGGAGTCCGGACCTTCCTCCAGGTTGCCCCAGCGACCGTCCGACCCGCTCTGCGACCCGGATTCTACGCAAGTTCAGGCGCGCAGCCTGACCGCATCGGGGTTGTCTTCGACATAGGCCTGGACGATGTCGTCGAAGCTGGCGTCGGCGACGAATCCCATGCCGATCGCCCGCCGGGTCTCGAAGCGGGCGGCCCAGGTGCGCACGAGCGCAATGACCTTCGGATCGGGCTGCTGGCGCACGAGATCCACGGCCGCCTGCCCGCCCACCTTGCGCAAGGCGGCCAGTTCATCGTGCATCGACGCGACGAGACCGGGCAGATTGACCACGCGATGCCAGCCCCAGGCGCTTTCGGGCAGTTCGATGGCGCGCAGGAACATCCGCACGACCGCGCGCGGCGAGGCGACCCACATTTCGGTGGACGGGTCCACCGGCAGCGCGCACTCGATGCCAGCCAGCGGCTCGCGGATGATGCCGGACGCAAACCCGGAGGCGGCGCCATTGGGCAGCCCCGGCCGGACCACCACCGTCGGCACCCGCACAGCCCGGCCGTCGATGAAGCCCTTGCGATGGAAGTCCTGGACCAGCAGTTCGCCGATCAGCTTCTGGATGCCATAGGACCCCTGTGGGGTCGGTGTCGTGGCGTCGGTGACCACCGCCGGCAGATCGCCGCCGAATACCGCGATCGAGCTGGAGAACAGCACGCGAGGCCGGTGACCCGCCGCCCGGCAGGCCTGCAGCAGATGACGCGCGCCGTCCAGGTTGACTCGCATGCCGAGATCGAAATCGGCCTCGGCGGTGCCACTCACGACGGCGGCCAGATGCACCACCACCTGCGTAGAGGAGTCGACCAGCCCGTCGACGGTGGCTGCGTCCGAGATGCTGCCCGCGACATTGCGCACGCGCGGATCGACGATCGCACCCTCGACCTGATCGAAACACACGATGCGCTGGATCGGCTGGCTGCCCGCGCCACCGTCGAGGTGGCCGCGATCGAGCAGCGCACGGATCAGCTGCTGGCCCAGAAACCCGGCGCCTCCGGTGATCAGGATATTCATCAATGTCTCCTTCAGTCCTCAGGACGGTGAAGCGGCCGGCAGCGGTCGGAAGACCGCCGGGTCGTCGTAAAAGCGGGGATCTTCATTGGCGGCGCACCAGCCCGGCCATCCCAGCACCGGCAGCGGCAGGAAAGCGTCGCGGCGAAAGCCCGGCTGCGCCAGGGAGCCGGCAGCTGCGGCATCGAGCCTGGCCAGCCAGGCCGGTGCCAACAGTTCATCGTCGGTTGCGTGGACCGGCAGCAGTGAAGGGTCGTGGATCAGCCAGCCGTGGGCGCAGACCGACTTGTAGGGCGCCCTCAGCTTGTCCAGCAGCGCATGGCCGAAGAGCACCGGCAGCCACTGCCGCCCCGCCGCCGCGCGGCCGGTGACGAACAGACTGTGCCAGTCGCGCGAGCGCCAGGCCGTCAGCCACGGTCCGGGCGCGGCGATGACCAGCGCTGCGTTCTCGTCGAACAGGGTGGCTGCATCGCGCAGCGGGCCGCGCCGCGCGCCGACGCCCTCGCGCTCGATGGCCGCCGCCTGCAGCGCATTGAGCTGCGCCTTGGTCTGCGGCAGGGTGATCCACATCAGCGCGTTGAAGAAGTCGTGCCAGGCGCCCTCCCCGGTTCGCGTGGGCACCTCACCGTGCAGCCAGACGTGCGATTCGTACGGGATCGGGCGCGCCAGGGAGGCGTCGATGAATCGCAGCGGATGCCCCCGTGCGTTGACGATCCCGCGCTCGTGCGCCATCTGGTTGAGCCGGTCCAGGCAGACGGACCAGTGGCCGGCCATGGCCAGCGGACCCAGCAGGGTCAGCGTCGGAGCGAGCGGCGCCAGCCACGGCGCCCCGAGCGTCGGGCTCACCCCGCGACCAGCTGCCAGGCCAGGGATTCGCCCGCCGCGAGCGGCACGATCGCTTCATCGGCGAACGGAAGGCTGTCCGGAATCCGCCACGCCTCGCGGCGCAGGGTGATCTGTTGCTGATTGACGGGCAGCCCGTAGAAGCGGGGTCCGTTCAGGCTGGCGAAGGCTTCGAAGGCGTCCAGCGCACCGGCGGCCTCGAACGCCGCGGCGTACAACTCGAGCGCATGGGGCGCGGTGTAGCAGCCGGCGCAGCCGCAGGCATGCTCCTTCAGGTGCCGGGCATGGGGAGCGCTGTCTGTGCCGAGGAAGAAGCGTTCGCCGCCACGGGTGGCTGCCTCGACCAGTGCCTGGCGATGCGTCTCGCGCTTGAGCACCGGCAGGCAGTACCAGTGCGGACGCACGCCGCCGACGAACAGCGCATTGCGGTTGTACAGCAGGTGGTGCGCGGTGATCGTGGCGGCTGTCAGCGCGCCGGCCTGCGCCACGTACTGCGCCGCCTGGCGGGTGGTGATGTGCTCGAACACCACCTTGAGCGCCGGAAAATCGCGCCTCAGCGGCTCCATCACGCGCTCGATGAACACCGCTTCACGGTCGAAGAGATCGATCTGCGGATCGGTCACTTCGCCATGGACCAGCAGGGGCATTCCGACCGACTGCATCGCCTCGAGCGCCGGGCCCACCCGGGCCATGTCCGAAACGCCCGCGTCGGAATTCGTGGTCGCACCGGCCGGGTACAGCTTGACCGCATGCACCAGACCGCTTGCCCGGGCCTCATGGATGTCCTGCGGACGCGTGTTGTCCGTCAGATAAAGCGTCATCAGGGGCTCGAAGCCGGCGGCCCGGTCATCGATTTCGCCGGCGGCGCGGGCCTGTGCCAGCGCCTGCAGGATCTGCTGCCGATACGCCTGGGCCATGGCCAGCGTGGTGACCGGCGGCTTGAGATTGGGCATCACGATGGCGCGCGCGAACTGACGGGCGCTCGCGGCGATCACCGAACGCAGGGCCGCGCCGTCGCGCAGGTGCAGGTGCCAGTCGTCGGGCCGGCGCAGGATGAGTTCTGTTTGCATCCGGCGATTCTACGAGAACCGGTCAGTCAGGCATCAGCACGATGGCCCGGAAGTCGTTGACGTTGGTGCGGGTCGGCCCGGTGACGACCAGGTCGCCGAGTGCTGAAAAGAAGCCGTAGCCATCGTTGTCGTCCAGGCTGCGCCGGGCATCGAGCCCTGCCGCGTCGGCGCGCGACAGCGTGTCGGGCGTGATCACCGCGCCCGCGTTGCTCTCGATGCCGTCGATGCCGTCGGTGTCGGCGGCCAGCGCCCAGGCGCCGGGCACGCCCTTCAGTTCACGGGCCAGTGCCAGCAGGAACTCGCTGCAGCGTCCGCCGCGCCCCTGGCCGCGCAGCGTGACGGTGCATTCGCCACCCGAGAGCAGGGCCACGGGACGCTGAAACGGTGAATCGTGGGCAGCGATCTCGCGCGAGAGGGCGCCCAGCACCTGTGCCACATCCCGGGCTTCGCCGGTGATGGTGTCGCCAAGCACGACCGGGCGGATTCCGGCGGCCTCGAAGACCTTCGCCGCCGCCAGCAGCGAGCCGCGGGCGGTCGCGATCATCCGGTGCTCGACCCGGGCAAAGATCGGATCGCCCGGCTTGGGCGTCTCGTCGATCAGGCCCTGCTGCCCCTTTTGCAGAAGCGCGCCCACCTCGGGCGGTGCATCGACGTTCCAACGGCGCAGCACATCGATCGCGTCCGCATAGGTGCTCGGATCGGGGGCGCAAGGGCCCGAGGCGATCGCCGACAGGTCGTCGCCGGCCACATCGGAGACGACCAGCGCCAGCACGCGGGCCGCGGTGAGCTGCGCCAGCCGCCCGCCCTGGATGCGCGACAGGTGCTTGCGCACGATGTTCATCTCCTGGATCGGCGCGCCGCTGGCGAGCAGCGCCTGCGTCACCTGCTTCAGCGCCGCCATCGGCACGCCGGGGACCGGCAGGCTGAGGAGGCTGGAGCCTCCGCCCGAAACCAGGACCAGCAGCAGGTCCTCAGGGGAAAGCGCGGCCGCCAGGGCGGCGATCCGCTCGGCCGCCTGCTCGCCGGCCGCATCGGGCACCGGATGGCCGGCCTCGAGCACCTCGATCCGACGACATGGCAGCCCGTGTGCGTAGCGGGTGACGACCAGTCCGGACAGATCGGCATCGGCGGGCCAGCGCTGCTCGACGGCCATGGCCATGCTGGCCGCCGCCTTGCCGGCGCCCACCGCGACCGTCCGCCCCGTTCCGAGGCGCGCGGGCGCGGGCAGATGCGCGGCCAGCACCTTCAGGGGATCGGCAGCGCCGACAGCCGCTTCGAAGGCGGCCAGCAGCAGCTGCCGCGGATCGGATAGAACGCGAGCCATGGACAGCGCGCGCCCGGTCAGCCCAGCGCCTGCTCGATCGCCCTGCCCACATCGGCCGTCGTGGCATTGCCGCCCATGTCGGGGGTGCGCGGCCCGTGCTCGGTGACCTGCTCGATGGCGGCCAGAATGGCGTCGTGCGCCGGCTTGCAGCCCAGGTGCTCGAGCATCATCGCGCCGCACCAGATCTGGCCGATCGGGTTGGCCACGCCGCGCCCGGCGATGTCGGGCGCCGAACCATGCACCGGTTCGAACAGCGACGGGAACTTGCGTTCGGGATTGATGTTGGCCGAGGGCGCGATGCCGATCGTGCCGGTGCAGGCGGGTCCGAGGTCGGACAGGATGTCGCCGAACAGGTTGGAGGCGACCACCACATCGAACCAGTGCGGGTTGCGCACGAAGTGCGCGGTGAGGATGTCGATGTGGAACTTGTCCAGCCGGATGTCCGGATAGCCCGCCGCCATCTCGGCCACCCGCTCATCCCAGTAGGGCATCGAGATGAAGATGCCGTTCGACTTGGTCGCGGAGGTCAGGTGCTTCTTCGGCCGCTTGCCGGCCAGCTCGAACGCATAGCGCAGCACGCGATCCACGCCGGTGCGCGTGAACACGGACTCCTGCAGCACGAACTCGCGGTCGGTGCCCGGGAACATCTTGCCGCCCACCGACGAGTACTCGCCCTCGGTGTTCTCGCGCACCACATAGAAGTCGATGTCGCCGGGCTTGCGGTTGGCCAGCGGGCAGGGCACGCCGGGCATCAGGCGCACCGGGCGCAAATTGATGTACTGGTCGAACTCGCGGCGAAACAGCAGCAGCGAGCCCCACAGCGAGATATGGTCGGGCACCGCATCGGGCCAGCCAACCGCGCCGAAATAGATGGCGTCGTGCCCGCCGATCCGCGCTTTCCAGTCGGCGGGCATCATCTCGCCATGCTTGGCGAAATAATCGCAGCTGGCGAAGTCGAACTCGTCGAATGCGAGCGAAAGGCCGAAGCGGCGCGCGGCGGCCTGCAGCACGCGCACGCCCTCGGGCATGACTTCCTTGCCGATTCCGTCGCCGGCGATCACCGCGATCCGGTGCGTGGTCATGACTGCTCCTGAGACTTGGTAAGCAAGTGTAACGCCACCGTCAGGGGTCAACCGGCGGGTCTATTCTGACGTTGGGCAGTTGTCGGGGCACACCTGCGGGTCCGCCGACCAGCCCGTTTCGACCGCCCCAAGGAACACCGCCATGCGCCGCCCTTCCGCTCTCCTTGCCTTCACCGCCGTTGCGATTGCATCGCTGTCCGGTTGCGCCACCTACTACAGCGTGCCGCTGCGCAGCAGCACGGGCGTGCCCGCCCAGTCGGTCCAGCAGCCGGCGCCCGGCCTGTCGATCGGCGAACTGCTGCAGATGCTGCAGGCCCGCCGCCCTCAGAACGACATCATTGCCGACGTGCGGGCACGCGGCCTGCGCGTCGCACCGGCGCCGGCCGATTTGGACGTGCTTTCCTCCGCAGGTGCGGGACCCGAGCTGCTGCAGAGCCTCCAGGCGGCGGCGGCCTATACCGATCCCCAGATCGCCAATGGCGGGGTTGCTCAGGCAACGGTCATTCACGATCCGTACCCGTACTACGACACCACTTATCCCTGGGTGCCGTTCGGTCTCGGACTGGGCTTCGGCTATTTCGCCGGGTCGGGCGGGTACTGGGGTTACCCCGCCTATCGCGGCTACGTCGCGCCGCGCCCGTTCATCGGGGGTGGCTGGTCGTTTCGCGGGCACAGCTATTCCCGAGGCGGTCACGGGTATGGCGGCGGCGGGCGCGGGCGTCGCTGAGGGGTTCAAGGCACCGCCGGCAGTCTGGTCCCCCGGCGGCTGACCGGCCGCGGCGGCTGACCGGGCCCTGAGCCAGCGCTACGGCTGCTCGGCTTCCTGCGTCTGCTGCAGGGTCCACATCTGCGAATACACACCGCCGCGTGCCAGCAGTTCGTCATGGCCCCCGCGCTCGACGATGCGTCCCTGCTGCATCACCAGGATCTGGTCGGCGTCGACGATCGTCGACAGCCGGTGCGCGATCACCAGTGTCGTGCGTCCGGCGGACACCCTCTTGAGCGCCTCCTGGATCGCCTGCTCGTTGCGTGAATCCAGGGCCGAGGTTGCCTCGTCGAGTATCAGTATCGGCGGGTTCTTCAGCAGCATGCGGGCGATCGCGACACGCTGCTTTTCGCCACCCGACAGCTTCAGGCCACGTTCGCCGACCGAGGTGTCGTAGCCCTGCGGCAGGGTTGCGATGAAGCCATCGAGCTGCGCGGCGCGCGCCACCGCCGCCACTTCGTCGTCGCTGGCCCCGGGCCGGCCATATGCGATGTTGTAACGCAGGCTGTCGTTGAACAGCACGGTGTCCTGGGGCACGA
>DAONCJ010000138.1:0-8121 GCA_035401985.1 Burkholderiaceae bacterium
TCGAGGCTGCCTGCGGGTTCGCCGTCGATCAGCAGCGTGCCGCGGCGGGTGCCGGGCACCATGACGCGGCCCACGCCCGGCAGAGGACCGATGGCCGTCAGCGGGCCCTGCTCCATCCGGAAGCCCAGCCGGCAGTGCCCGTTCGGCACCGGGCGATCGGACTCGACCACATGGTGCACGCCGCCGATGTTCATGTCGTGCACGAGCCGGCCATCGCGCACGAACAGGCTGTAGCCCGAGGTCGCGTCGCCGTGGGCGATCAGCACCCCCTGCGCGCCGGGGGCATCGATCCGGACTTCGGCCTCGATCGTGTAGTGGCGCGAGCGCACATCGGGCGCGATATCGGTGGGCAGATGGCCCATGCCCGCATGGAATACAAACCGCCGGCGCGGACCGTGATAGCGCAGCGCGTTCTGGGCGAAGCGCGGCGTGAACCGGTCATCCAGCGGCAGCACCTGGTGGCGCTCGGCCAGCTCCCACCAGGTCTGGATCAGGGCCTCCAGGCGCTGCGGTTCGGACTGCGCCAGATCGCGGGTCTCGGCAAAGTCGCGGTCCAGATGGAAGAGTTCCCAGCGGTCGGATTCGAAGGGCGTGCCCGGCGGGTGAAACGCCACCGCCTTCCAGCCGTCCTGCCAGACGCCGCGATGGCCGAACATCTCGAAGTACTGCGGCCGGCTGCGCGGCGCAGCGGCGGGGTCTGCCAGCAGCGCCGCGAAGCTCTCGCCCTCGATCGGCATCTGCGCGACGCCGCCGATCACCGTGGGAGCCGGCACGCCGATGATCTCGAGCAGCGTCGGTGCGAGATCGGTGGCGTGGCGAAAGCCGTGGCGCAATTCGCCGCGCGCGGCAATGCCGGCCGGCCATGAGATCACCAGTGGATCGCGTATGCCGCCACCGTGCGTGTTCTGCTTGTAGCGGCGCAGCGGCGTGTTGGACGCCATCGCCCAGCCGTGCGGAAAATTGCTGTGCGTATCCGGTCCGCCGATGTCGTCGATGCGGCGGATCTTGTCGGCCAGGGTCTCGCGCAGGAAGTTGTACGGGCCCATGGCATTGACCATGCCGAGCGGGCCGCCTTCCTGACTGGCGCCATTGTCCGATAGCACCAGCACCAGGGTGTTCTCGCGCTGGCCGCTGTCGTCCAGGTGGCGCAGCAGCCGCCCGATCTGCTGGTCGGCGTGATCGAGCATCGCGGCATAGGCGGCTTGCAGGCGGGTGAACAGCTGCTGCTCGTCGGCCGACAGCGCGGCCCAATCGCGCACACCGTCATTGGGAGGGGGCAGCCGCGTGTCGGCGGGCACCAGCCCCATCGCCTGCTGACGCGCCAGCCGTTCGGCGCGTTCGATGTCCCAGCCGCGAGCGAACAGGTCGTGGTACTCGCGGATCAGCGCGGCGGGGGCCTGATGCGGCGCGTGGCAGGCGCCCGGCGCCAGCCACAGCAGCCAGGGGGTGTTCGGCGCGTCGGCCTGCAGATCCGCCAGGTAGCGGATCGACTGGTCGACCAGATCGGTGGTGAGGTGGTAGCCGGACTCGAAGCTGCCGGGTGCATCGATCGTGGTGTTGTCGCGGACCAGCTCGGGCGCGTACTGATCCGTCTCGGCGTCCATGAAGCCATAGAAGCGGTCGAAGCCCCGGCCTAGCGGCCAGCCGTCGTAGGGCCCGGAAGGTCCCGAGTCGGTAAGCGGCGTCACGTGCCACTTGCCCACCATCGTCGAGCGATATCCATGCGGGCGAAGCATCTCAGCGATGGTGCCCGCTTCGCGCGCAATCTTGCCTCGGTAACCCGGGTATCCGCTGTCGAAGTTGGCCAGGCAGCCCACGCCCACCGAATGGTGATTGCGACCGGTCAGCAGTGCCGAGCGCGTGGTCGAACACATCGCGGTGGTGTGAAAGCCGGTCAGGCGCACACCCTGTGCGGCAACCGAATCGATATGGGGCGTGCGGATCGGCGAGCCGTAGCAGCCGAAGTCCGAGAACCCCACATCGTCGAACAGCACCACCAGGATGTTCGGGCTGCCTGCCGGCGGCTTGGGCGGCGCCGGCCAGGTGGGCGGGCTGACGGATGTGGTTCGGTGCTGGGCCATGCGGACTCCGGGAAGGCGGTTCAGTGCGCGCACTGAACCACACCGCGGGGCCGTGCAGCAAACTAAAGCTGTTCCGGATTGATGACCGAGCGCAGAACCACCTGCGCGCGCCCTTCGCGCTCGCGGGTGGTGAGCCACCAGACGGCGCCCTTGCGCAGCGTCCAGTTCTGCTCCTCGCCGCACAGCAGCAGACTCGCCAGGCGGCCGAGCGTGGGCTGGTGCCCGACCAGGACCACCGTGCCCGCGCAGCCTTCCGGCCCTTCCGGCCAGGCCGACGCCGCCAGATAGTGGGCGACGTCGACATCGGGCGACAGGTTGCGGTCGACCCGGTAGTCGGGCCCCAGCGCGTCGGCCGTCTGGCGCGTGCGCTGTGCCGGACTGGCCAGCACCAGGTGCCGCTGTGGCAGTTGCGCCCGCAGCCATTGGGCCATGCGCTCGGCCTGCTTGCGCCCGCGCGGCGTGAGTTCACGGGCGAGATCGGGAATGCCGTCCTGCGCCTCGGCGTGGCGCCACAAGATGAGGTTCATGATGCGTCCAGTCGAAAAAGCACGATCCTGGGGCGCGTCCATGACAGCCCGACGTCAGGACCTCAGGACGTTACGCCGGGCTCCGCGGGCAGCGCCGCGGTCGGCTGCGCCGTCTGCAGTCGATGGTACTTGTCCATCAGCTCTTCGGGACTCTCCCGCCACGCGGGGTCGAAGGGAATGCAGTCCACCGGGCACACCTGCCGGCACTGCGGCTCGGCATGGTGACCCACGCATTCGGTGCAGCGTGCCGGATCGATCTGGTAGATCTCGGGGCCCATCGAGATGGCGTCATTGGGGCACTCCGGCTCGCAGACGTCGCAGTTGATGCATTCGTCGGTGATGATCAAGGCCATGGTTCGCCCCCGCCGGCTTCAGGCGCCCTTGGCGCGCGCCGCGAGCTTCGCCTGCAGCCGCTCGTGGACGATCGGCGAGACGAACTGGGCGACGTCACCATCCATCGTCGCGATCTCGCGCACCAGCGTCGCCGACACATACCGATAGGCTTCGCTGGGCGTCATGAAGATGGTCTCGAACTCGGGCATCAGCTTGGCATTCATGCCCGCGAGCTGGAATTCGTAGTCGAAATCGGTCACTCCGCGCAGACCGCGGATCAGCACCCGGGCATTCAGCTTGCGCATCAGGTTGACCAGCAAGCCCGAGAATCGGACCACCTTGACGTTCGAGTACTCGGCCAGCGCCTCGCGCGCCAGGGTTTCACGCTCGTCGGGCTCGAACAGCGGGCTCTTGCCGCGGCTGTCGGCCACGGCGACCACGACCTCGTCGAACAGGCTCGCCGCCCGGCGCACGAGTTCTTCATGACCGCGCGTGAGCGGATCGAAAGTGCCGGCGTAAACCGCGGTGATGTGCTTCATGACGTCTCCTGCTTGGCCTCTGGTTGGATGCGCAGCAGATGGTAATGCACCTGACCCGCACTGGCCTGCCGGACGATCTGTGCCTGGGGCCCGCACCACAGCGCCACCTGCTCGGCGGACAACGGCGTTTCGGTCTCGACGTAGACCCAGGCCTCGCTCGCCAGCACCGGTGTCAGCGCCGGCATGATGGTGTCCAGCGCCCCCTGGCGAAACGGCGGATCGATGAAGACCAGATCCGCGCGCACGCCCTGCATCGAGAGCCGGGCCAGCAGGCCTCGGGCATCGCCCCGGTACAGTCGCACCCGATCGGTGGCCTTCAGGCGCTCGACGATGGCCTGCAGGGCCAGCTGCACGCGGGGCTCGTTATCGGCCAGCCACACGGTGGATGCGCCACGCGATGCCGCCTCCAGGCCGAGCGCGCCCGTGCCGGCGTAAAGGTCCAGGCAGACCCTGCCGGACAGATCGTTGCCCAGCCAGTTGAACAGCGTCTCGCGGACACGGTCGGGGGTTGGCCGCAGGCCTGCGGCACTCACCACCGCCAGCGGCGTTCGGCGCCATTGCCCGCCGATGATGCGAACCTTATGCGGGGCCGCCGCCGGTCTGGTCTTCATCGGGCGGGCTGCGCGCCGGCGCCCACGACCACGGTCACCAGGGATTCTGGCTTCAGATGCCGTGCAAAGGCTGCCCGGATCTGCTCGACCGTCACGGCCTGCACCCGGTCGGGCCAGCGCTCGAGGTAGTCGAGCGGCAGGCGGTTGAAGCCGATGTTGGCGAGGTTGTCGAGGATCTTGCGGTTCGAATCGATGCGCAGCGGGAACCCGCCGACCAGGTTCGACTTGGCGGCCTGCACCTCGGCCTCGGTGGGGCCGTCGCGCAGAAAGCGCGTCAAGGTCTCCCGAACGACCGCGAGTGCCGTGTCGGTCTGCTCGCGCTGAGTCTGCAGGCCGATGACGAACGGTCCAGGCTGCAGATTGGGGATGAAATACGAGTACACGCTGTAGGCCAGGCCGCGCTTTTCGCGCACCTCGCCATACAGCCGGGACACGAAGCCGCCACCGCCCAGAACGTAATTGCCGACCAGCAGCGCAAACTGGTCGGGATCTCCCCAGGCGATGCCCGGAGTGCCGATCAGCAGATGACTTTGCGAGGCAGGGTGGGCAATGCGCCGCTCGCCGCCGGACGGCCGCACGACAGCCGGCAGAACCGGCGCCGCCTGCCCCTTCGGAAGCTGCCCGGTCAGCTGCTGGGCAATCGCCTCGGCACGCGCCCGGTCGATGTCGCCGATGATGGCGACCACCGCGCGCGCCGCGCTGAAATGACGCCTGTGGAAATCGGTCAGATCGGCCACCTGCAGCGCCTGAACGCTCGCCTCGGTGGCGTAGCGGCCATACGGATGACTGCCGTAAAGACCGCTCGAAAAGGCCTGCTGGGCCAGCGTTTCGGGCTTGGTCTGCGCTTCGCGCAGCGCCTGGAGGATGCGTTCGCGCTCGCGGGTCAGGACCGCCGCGGGGAAAGTCGGCGCACTCAGCGTGCGCTCGGTGACGCGCAGCGCGGCGGCAAGCTCGGCTTCACTGGTCAGCGAGCGCAGCGTGACGGTCAGACGGTCGTCCGTCGCGCTCGCGCCGCGCTGTGCGCCGATGTCCGCCAGCGTGCGCGCGATCGCCTCCTCGTCCATGCCGGGCACCCCGGCATCGAGCATCCCCGCGACCAGCGAGGCAAGGCCTGACTTTGCGGGCGGATCGAGCCGCGCACCCGCATCGAACACCACGGCGATGTCGACCATCGGAATGGCCGGAGCGCGCACGAAGTAGACACGCGCGCCGCTTGGGGCCGTCCAGTGCTCTATCGGCAGCACTGCGCGTGCCGGCATCGCGGCCAGCGTCAGCACGGCGAACATCAGGAATGCCAGCAGCCGGGAGACCGACGGGAAAGGGAAACGGGTGATCAGCATGAGCAGGCCTTCGGACGCATCAGTGGCGCAGGCCCGCCGGAGGCGCGGCGCGCTTCTCGCCGACCGGCTGAGGCAGCAGGGTGACCACGGTCAGCGTGTCATCGCCGAAATAGCGGCGCGCGACATCCTGCACCTGGGCCGAACTCACCCCCCGGACCCGCTCGAGGATGCGTGCGTCATCGCGCTGCGCGAAGCCGGTGATCTCGAGCTGGGCGGCCTCCATCGCCTGAGCGAAGATCGAATCCAGCTTGTAGGTTTCGGCGGCGACATACTGGGTCTTGATCCGCTTCAACTCGTCTTCGGGAACCCCTTCGGTCGCGATGCGGGCGATCTCGGCGCGCATCGCCCGTTCGGTGTCCTCGGTGGTCCGGCCCTCGGCCGGAACGGCCATCAGCAGGAACAGGCCGGGGCCTCGGGAGATCATGTCGTAGCCGGCCTCGGCGGCATTCGCGACGCGCTGCTCGCGCACCAGACGGCGGGTGAAACGGCCTGTGTCGTTCAAGGCCAGCATCGCCGAGAGCACCTCGAGCGCGTAGGGGTCGACATCGCGCTCGACGTCACGAAGCGCGGGCACGTGAAAGCCCATCACGACCATCGGATTGTCGGCCGGGGCCTTGACCGCCACGCGGCGAAGCCCCCGCTGGGGCGGTTCGATCTGCGGCTTGCGGGCAGGCAGCGGTCTGGCGGGCAGACGGCCGTAAGTGCGTTCGGCCAGCGCAAGCACCTCGGCCGGCTGCACGTCGCCCGCCACGATCAGCAGCGCATTGTTCGGCGCATACCATCGCTCGTACCACTCGCGCGCGTCGTCCACGGTCATCGCCTCGAGGTCATTCATCCAGCCGACCGTGGGGGCCCGATAGGGCGAAGCGACGAATGCCGTGGCATTGAGCTGTTCCATGACCAGCGACTGGGCCCGGTCTTCGGTGCGCCAGCGGCGCTCCTCCATGACGACCTTGATCTCCTTCTCGAACTCTTCCTTCGAGAGCACCAGGTTGTGCATGCGGTCGGATTCGAGCTTCATGGCTTCGGCCAGCGCCGACTTGTGCAACTGCTGGTAGTAGCCGGTGTAGTCGCGCGAGGTGAACGCATTCTCGCGTCCGCCCAGGGACGCGATGCGCTTGGAAAACTCGCCAGCACCGAACTCGCGCGTGCCCTTGAACATCATGTGTTCCAGCAGGTGCGCCACGCCGGTCTTGCCGTTGACCTCGTCGATCGAGCCGGCGCGATACCAGACCATGTGCGCCACCGTCGGGGCCCGATGGTCTTCCTTGACGATGACCTTCATGCCGTTGGTCAGCATGTACTCGGTGGTCTGGGCGCCAGCCGGCCCGGCGACCAAGGCAAGCATGAACAGACAGGCAATCCCGGCGGCCATGCGGCGGCTCAGGCAGTCAACGGCGATTCGGGCAAGGGTCATGAGGGGTCGCGGGCACCAGAAGGTTAGAATTGTGGACCAGATTGTGACAGTCGCTTCCAATGAACCGATTGGCGACACTGCCTTGCGCAGGCCTGACTGTCGCGCCGCAAGCCCTCTCCTGACGCCGCAGCGCGCGGCGCACCGTGCAGATCTCACCATGTTCGGATTCCTCAGACGAAAAAAGGAGCCGCCCGCAACGGCAGTTCCGCCCGTCGCAGCGCCGGCTCCCGACGCGCTGCCGGCCGCACCGCCGGCGCCGGAGACGGTTCCTGCCTTCCAGCCTGTGCCGACGCAAGCGCGAGTGCCCGTGCCCGTGCCCGTGCCCGTGCCCGAGCCCGTGCCCCTGCCTGCCACGGCACCCGGCCCGGTTTCGCCCGTCGCTGCAAGCACCGTGGCGGCGCCCAGCGTGCCGGCCGTGTCGACGTTCGGGCGCGTGCTTGGTGCGGTATTCAAGCCGCGCATCGAGCCGACCGCCGAGCCGCGCATCGAACCGCCTGTGGAGCGGCGCATCGAGCCGCTCGCCGAGCCCATCGCCGAGCCGACTGCCGAGCCAATCGCCGAGCCAATCGCCGAGCCGACTGCCGCGCCCGAGGCGCCCGAGGCGCCCGAGGCGGCCAGGCGCGGTTCTTGGATGGCACGGCTCAAGCAGGGACTGTCCAAGACCCGCAGCAACCTGGCTGGCCTGTTCATCAGCACCCGCATCGACGAAGCGCTGTATGAAGAGCTCGAAACCGCGCTGCTGGTCAGCGATGCAGGCGTCGAGACCACCCAGTTCCTGCTCGACGGCCTGCGCCAGCGTGTCAAGGAGCAGCGGCTGACTGACGGCGCCCAGGTGCGCGAGGCGCTCCGCTCCCTGCTGACGGAAGTCCTGAGCCCTCTGGAAGGGCCGGTGGAGATCGACAAGGCCACGCCGCTGGTGATGATGATCACCGGCGTCAACGGAGCGGGCAAGACCACTTCGATCGGCAAGCTCGCGCACCACCTGCAACGCGAAGGCAAGACCATCCTGCTGGCCGCGGGTGACACCTTCCGCGCGGCGGCCCGCGAGCAGCTCGCTGAATGGGGCCTGCGCAACGGCGTCCAGGTGGTCTCGCAGCAGGGCGGCGATCCTGCAGCGGTGGCCTTCGACGCAGTCAGCGCCGGGCGTGCCCGCCAGACCGGCGTCGTCATCATCGACACGGCCGGCCGGCTGCCGACCCAGAACCACCTGATGGACGAGTTGCGCAAGATCCGCCGGGTCCTGGCCAAGGCCATGGACGGCGCCCCCCACGAG
>DAONCJ010000139.1:0-8068 GCA_035401985.1 Burkholderiaceae bacterium
AGGCGTTCAGCGGACGGGATTTCACGGGGCGGCAGGTGCTTGGCGTCGTGATCCCGGTGGCTGGCACCGACCTTTTCCTCGTCGCCCGTGTCGACCGGTCGGAGGTGTACGCCGGCGCGATCCGCGAGTCGGTAGGCTTCGCCTTGGCGGGCCTGGTGGCGCTGGGCGCCTTCGGATTCGCCGGCCGGGTTCGCCGGCAGCGTGCGGCGCTGGAGGAGGCAAGACGCGAGAGCGCTGCCCAGCAGGAGCGGCTGCGCAGCGTCGCGCTGCTGGAGGCGATCGCCGAGAACTCCGCCGACATCATCTTCGCGAAGGACCTGAGCGGGCGCTACATGCTGTTCAATCGTGAGGCCAGCCGACTGACCGGCCGCAGTCGCGAGGAGGTGATCGGCCAGACCGACCACGCCTTCTTCGACATAGGCAGTGCCGAGCGGATCCTCGCGGAGGATGAGCAGGTGATGGCTGCCGGTCACACGATGAGCTTCGAAAGCCCGCTCACCGTCCAGGACCGCCACGTCATCTTCCAGACTTCGAAGGGACCGCTGCAGGACACGGAAGGCCGGGTCATCGGCCTGTTCGGGGTGTCGCGCAACGTCACCGAGCAGAAGGCCGCCCAGGAAGCCCTTCGCACCAGCGAGGCGACCGTGCGCGCGGTGCTTTCGTCGCTCGCCGACGGCGTCTTCCTCGCCCAGGACCACCGCTTCGTGTTCGCCAATCGCGCTCTGCCGCAGATGCTGGGCTATTCGGAGGACGAGTTCATCGGTCTGCCATTCGCGCAGGTGGTGGCGCCCGAGTTCCTCGATGTCTGGACCGAGCGCTTTGAGCAGCGTCTGGCAAGCGGTACCGCTCCGCCGGCCCACTACGAGGTGCGCTTCCTCAGCCGCACCGACCCGCAGGGTGTCTGGATCGAGCTGCGCGCGGGCCTGCACACCTTCCAGGGCCGCCCGGCGGTGCTGGGCATCGTGCGCGACGTGACGCAGCGCCGGCTGATCGAGCAGGCGGTCCGCGATTCGAACGACCTGGTTCAGGCGGTCAAGGACTCGGTGCCCGACCAGATGGTGGTGCTCGATCGGCAGGGCGCCCTGCTGACCGTGAACAAGGCCTGGCTGAAAATGGCGACCGACCAGGGCCTGTCAAGCGAAGCCGTCGCCGTCGGCCAGGACTATTTCGAGATCTGCGCCCGCAGCACCGGCACCGAGCCCGGCTACGCACAGGCCATCATCGAGGGCATCCGGGCGGTGCTGGCCGGTGAGCGCGACAGCTTCTCCCTCGAATATCCGTGCCATACGGCCGGGGCCGATCGCTGGTTTCAGGCCAGCGTAGCGCCGCTCAGCGCGGCTCGGGGCGGGGCGGTCGTGGTCTGCGCCGACATCTCGCAGCGACGCCATGCCGAGCAGGCATTGCGCGACAGCGAAGCGCAATACCGGTCGATCTTTTCGGCGCTCAGCGAAGGCATCGTGATCTTCGACGCGCGCGGCCGCCGCAAGACCGCGAACCCGGCGGCACAGCGGCTTTTGGCGGGTCTTCCCGGAGAGCCCCTGGGCCTGTCGGAGGGAACGGTGAACGGACCGCTGCCGGTGCGCGAGGACGGCACTGCGCTGCCGCGCGAAGCCTTGCCGCTGGCCCGTTCGCTGGCCACCGGCGAGCCGCAGCGCGGCGTCGCGGTGGGCCTGGAGCACCCGGACGGCAGCCGACTCTGGCTGCGCGTGAGCTCCGAGCCGGTGCTCGACCCGGTCAGCGGAATGCTGTTAGAGGTGATCGTGTCGTTCTCGGATGTGACGGAGGAGCACTTCGCCGAGCAGCAGTTGCGCAAGCTGTCGCTGGCGGTCGAGCAGAATCCGAACAGCGTGCTGATCACCGACATCGATGGCCGCATCGAGTACGCGAACCAGGCTTACTTCGACACCAGCGGTTACAGCCGAGCCGAAGTGATCGGAGCCAATCCCAATCTGATCAGCAGCGGCCGGACGGAAATCCGGACCCATGAGAGCCTGTGGGCCACCTTGCAGCGCGGCGAGGTCTGGCAGGGAGAGTTCATCAACCGGCGCAGGAGCGGCGAGGAATTCATTCAGAGGGCGCTCATCTCACCGATCCGTCAGGCGGACGGCCGGATCACCCACTACCTCGCCATCCAGGAGGACATCACCGAGCTCAAGCGCATCGAGGCCGAACTCGACCGCCATCGCCACCACCTCGAGGAACTGATCGAAGAGCGCTCCCGCCAGCTCGAGCAGGCGGTGGCCGCCCGGACCGAGAGCGAGCAGCTGACGCTGGCCATCGCGGACAACGTTCCGGGCTACGTCTCGTACTGGGACCGCGACCTCATCGCTCGCTTCGCGACGCGGCCGGTACTCGAGTGGTACGGCATCGAGGCCGACCAGATGATCGGCCATCCGCTGGTCGAATTCGTCGGCGAGGAGGGTCTGCGCAACTCCGAGGCCGACATCCGCAGCGTGCTGGCCGGCGTTTCGGTGCAGCGCGAGGTGGAGACAAGGCGGCCTGACGGGACCGTGCTGCCCTCCTGGATCAACCTCGTGCCCGATGTGCATGAAGGCGAGGTGCGGGGCTTCTTCTTCCTGCTGACCGATATCACCGAGATCAAGCGCGCCGAACAGCGGCTGCAGCAGCTCAACGCCGAGCTCACCGTGGCACGCGACCGTGCCGAGGCGGCCAACCTGGCCAAGAGCGCCTTCCTGGCGAACATGAGCCACGAGATCCGCACTCCGATGAACGCCATCGTGGGCATGGCGCACCTTTTGCGTCGCGACATCCATGACCCGCTGCAGACCGACCGGCTGGACACGGTCGCGCGGGCGGCCGAGCACCTGCTCGGCCTGCTCAGCGATGTGCTCGACCTGTCCAAGATCGAGTCGGGCAAGCTGACGCTGGAAAGTGCGGACTTCTCGGTCGTCGACATGATGGGGCGCACGTGCTCGATGGTCGCTGAACGGGCGCGCGACAAGGGGCTCGAACTGATCCTCGAACCGGGCCCGATGCCGGCCAGGGTCCGGGGCGACTCGACCCGCCTGTCGCAGGTGCTCGTCAACCTGCTCGGCAACGCCGTCAAGTTCACGGAACGGGGCTGGGTTCGGGTGCGCAGTTCCGTGGCGCACGACGATCCGTCGGGACTGCTGCTGCGCTTCGAGGTCGAGGACACCGGCATCGGCATCGCGCCGGAGCAGATCGGCAAGCTGTTCCAGGATTTCGAGCAGGCCGACAGCTCCACCACCCGGCGCTTCGGTGGCACCGGTCTGGGTCTTGCCATCGCCCGCCGCATGGCCGAACTCATGAGAGGCGAGGTCGGTGTGCACAGCGAGCCGGGCAAAGGCAGCGTGTTCTGGTTCACCGTCCGGGTCGGTCATGCCGCGGCCGCGGCCGAGCCGGGTCCGCGCGCGACGATGGACGAGCCCACGGTCGACACCGCCGAGGGTCCTGTGCCGGACAGCGCCGAATCGCGGCTGCTGCAGCGGTTCGGCGGCACCCGGGTCCTGCTGGCCGAGGACAACCCGATCAATCAGATCGTCGCGGTCGAACTGCTGAACGCGGCGGGGCTCGAGGTCGACGTGGCCGACAACGGGCACGATGCGGTGTCGCGGGCGCTTGAAGACCGTTACGATCTCGTGCTCATGGACATTCAGATGCCCGGCATGGACGGTATGGAAGCCACCCGCACGATCCGTCGACATTTCGACGCCGCCCGCCTGCCCGTCATCGCGATGACGGCCAATGCCTTCGGCGAGGACCGGACAGCCTGTCTGGCAGCGGGCATGAACGACCACATCGGCAAGCCGGTCGATCCGAATACCCTGTTCGAAGTGGTTCTGCGCTGGCTGGAGCGCACGCCGCGTCGCGCATGATCCGGTCGATCGCGGCAGCCGCGCTGCTGAGCGTGGCGCTGGCCGCGCCCGTTCTCGGACAGACCGCCCCCGCAGGTGCAGCACCCGCGCGCCCGCGGGTCGGCCTGGCCCTGTCCGGCGGCGGGGCCCGCGGCTTTGCCCACGTCGGCATCCTGCGAGTGCTCGAGCAGCTGCGCGTGCCGATCGACTGCATTGCCGGCACCAGCGCCGGCGCCGCGGTGGCCGGCGCCTATGCCATCGGCCTGACGCCCGACGAGATCGAGGCGCGCCTGCGAGCGGTCGACTGGAACGACATCTTCGCCGACGGTGCGTCGCGCGAGAACCAGACCTATCGCCGCAAGAACGATGACCGGCCCTTCCAGCTCGGCCTCACCTTCGGCCTGTCCGACGATGGCACGGTGCGCGGCCTGCCGGGCCTGAGCGCCGGCCACAAGGTCGAGCTCTTCCTGCACGAGCTGCTCGGTGTCAGCCGCGAGCTGCCCAGCTTCGACCGGATGGCGGTGCCTTATCGGGCGGTCGCCACCGATCTGGCACGCGGCGACATGGTGGTGATCGACCGCGGCAGCCTGGTGCGGGCCGTGCGCGCCAGCATGTCGGTGCCCTCGGCGTTCGCGCCGGTGAACGAGGGCGGCCGGCTGCTGGTCGACGGGGGACTCACCCGCAATCTGCCGGTCGACGTCGTGCGCGCCATGTGCGGCGATGTGGTCATCGCGGTGAACATCGGCAGCCCGCTGCTCAAGGAGGACGAGCTGCAGTCGCTGCTCGGCGTGGCGGCGCAGATGGTGAACATCCTGATGGAGGACAACGTCCGCCGCTCGCTGGCGCAGCTCGGGGCCCGCGACATCCTGATCGCCCCCGATCTTGCGCAGCTGGGTTCCGGCGATTTCTCGAAGGGCGTCGCCGGCATACCGGCCGGCGAGCAGGCGGCCCGGGAGGCGGCGGCGGCGCTGTCGGCTCTTTCGGTCGGCGAGGCCGAGTACGCGGCATGGGACGCCCATCGCCGCCAGTGGGGCGCGCGCCGTGAACGGGTCGACGAGATCCGCATCGCCCAGACCCGTTACGTCAATCCGAGCGTGCTCGAGGCGCAGATCACCCGGCAGCGCGAGGGCGGGGCGCTGGATCGCAGCGCGCTGCACGCCGATCTGTCGCGACTGATGGCGCGCGGCGACTTCGCCCAGATCGATTACCGGCTGATCACCGAGCAGGGCGCCAGCGTGCTGTCGGTGCAGCCCCAGGAGAAGGCCTACGGTCCCAACTACGTGCGGATGGGGGTGGGGGCTGCGACCGACTCGAAGGGCAATTCGTACCTCAACGTGCCGTTCGGCTACAGCCGCACCTGGGTGAATTCGCTGGGCGCCGAGTGGAACACGCTGGCGCAGATCGGGCGCACGCAGCGCCTGGGCACCCAGTTCTTCCAGCCGCTGGCGCCCGACGGCCGCTGGTACGTGGCGCCGCGGCTGCTGTACGAGAACCGCCCGCTCAGCCTGTTCCTGGGCAACCTGCGGATCGCGGACTACGGTGTGCGTGTCGAGCAGGCCGAATTGCTGTTCGGCGTGCAGGGCACGCTGCTCGATGCGCGGGTCGGACTCGTGGCGGGGCGGCGCACCAATACGCTGCGTGTCGGTCTGCCGGTGCTGCCGGCCGAGCGCGTCGGCTATGCCGGGGTGACAGCCGGGGTCAGCATCGACCAGCTCGACGCGATCGATTTTCCGCGCGCCGGCTGGTCACTCGACATGAGCGCGTTCCTGGCCCGAAAGGCTGCTGGCGGCGAGCTGTATTACAACCGCGCGGAGCTGATCGCCCAGCGGGTGATCAGCGTCGGCCCGCATACGTTCAGCGGGATGCTCAAGCTCGGCTTCAGTCCTCGCAGCGAGCTGCCGGCCAACGACAGCTACAGCCTGGGCGGGTTTCTGAACCTGTCGGGCTACCAGATCAATCAGCTGCTCGGCTCGGCCCTGCAATACGGTCGCCTGATGTACTACAACCAGGTCATGCCGCTGCCCAAGCCCTTCGGCAGCGGCCTGTATGCCGGCGTGTCGCTCGAGCTTGGCCGCGTGACCCAGCCCGCCGTACGCGATGCCAGCACGCGGTTCCTGAGCGGGGCCAGCGTCTTTGTAGGCGCCAACACCGGCATCGGCCCGGTCTACCTTGCGCTCGGACAGGGCCAGGCCGGCAATCGGGCGCTGTACCTGTTTTTGGGCCGGCCCTGAGCCTGAAGGAAGCAGCTTGCCCTGGCGCCGGAGGGCGCGCGCAGCCGGCTCCGGCCGGGCAGGTCTGCCTCAGGTAAGCTCGCAAGCCTCGAACCAGGAGGCAGAGAACATGACTACAAACAATTCCGTGGCGCTGATCACCGGGGCCGGCAGCGGCGTCGGCCGGGCCACCTCGATCGCGTTCCTGAACGCGGGCTGGAAGGTCGTGCTGGCAGGGCGCCGCCCCGATGCGCTGGCCGCGACCATTGCGCAGGCAGGCGACAAGGGCGACATGGCCCTGGCCGTGCCCACGGATGTCGGCGATCCGAAGTCGGTGCGTGCCCTGTTCGATGCAGCGGTCGCCCGCTTCGGGCGCCTCGATTTCCTGTTCAACAATGCCGGTACCGGCGCGCCGCCCGTGCCGCTCGAGGACCTGACCTATGAGCAGTGGATGACGGTGGTCAATGCCAACCTGACCGGCACCTTCTTGTGCATGCAGCAGGCCTTCCGGGTGATGAAGGACCAGTCGCCGCGCGGCGGACGGATCGTCAACAACGGCTCCATTTCTGCCTATGCGCCCCGGCCCAATTCGGCGCCGTACACCTCGACCAAGCATGCGGTCAGCGGCCTGACCCGCTCGGGCGCGCTCGACGGCCGCAAGTACGACATCGCAGTCGGCCAGATCGACATCGGCAATGCCGTCACCGAGATGACCGAGCGGATGGTCAAGGGCGTGATCCAGCCCGACGGGTCGATGCGGGTCGAGCCGCGCATGGACGTCGATCACGTGGCGCAGTCGGTGCTGCACATGGCCGGGCTGCCGCTGGAGTCCAACGTGCTGTTCATGACGGTGATGGCGACCAAGATGCCGTTCGTGGGTCGCGGCTGATTCGCCCGGACCGCGTCGCCCTTCTTGCCGACGTCGACTGGCGTGCGGTCGCGCGTGACCTGGACGCCCAGGGAGCGGCCGTCATTCCGTCGCTGCTGGACGGTGCCCGTTGTGCCGGGCTGGCCGCGCTGTACGCGCACGACGAAGGCCCGGCGGCGGGCGTGTTCCGCAGCCGGGTGGTGATGGCGCGGCACGGCTTCGGGCGGGGCGAATACAAGTACTTCAGCCACCCGCTGCCGCCGCTGATTGCCAGCCTGCGACGGGCGCTGTATCCGCGGCTTGTTCCGGTGGCGAACCGCTGGCGCGCCGCCATGGGCCAGGCGGCGGACTTTCCGTCCTGCCACGCCGATTACCTCGCCCGCTGCCATGCGGCGGGCCAGCGCCGCCCGACCCCGCTGCTGCTTCAATACGGCCCCGGCGACTACAACTGCCTGCATCAGGACCTGTACGGCGAGCAGGTGTTTCCGCTGCAGGTCGTGCTGCTGCTGTCCGAACCGGGCCGCGATTTCGAGGGCGGTGAATTGGTCATGACCGAACAGCGGCCGCGGATGCAGTCGCGCCCCATGGTGCTGCCATTGCGACAAGGCGATGCGGCAGTGATCGCCGTCAACCAGCGTCCTGTCCAGGGCACGCGCGGGGTGTATCGCGTGACCATGCGCCATGGCGTCAGCGCGGTGCGAAGCGGGCTGCGTCACACGGCCGGAATCATCTTTCACGATGCCACCTGACCATGCATCGCGGATCGACGCCCGACCTCTTTGGCGGAGCCGACACCTGGGCCCCCGAGCCCGGCGCGCCGGTGGAACTCGCCCCCGGAGCGTTCGTGCTCCCGCGGCTGGCCCGCGCCGACGCGCCGGCCTTGATCGACGCGGTGCGCGCGGTGCTGGCCCGGGCGCCGCTGCGCCACTACCTCACGCCAGGCGGCAAGCGCATGTCGGTGGCCATGAGCAGCTGCGGGAAGCTCGGCTGGGTCAGTGACCGCCGCGGCTATCGATACGCGACGGACGACCCCGAAAGCGGCCAGGCCTGGCCCGCCATGCCGGCGGTTTTGCGCGAAATGGCGGTGCGGGCTGCGGGTCTGGCCGGCTACCCCGGCTTCAGCCCGGACGCCTGCCTGATCAACCGCTACGAGC